>DATCZH010000150.1:0-2609 GCA_036526015.1 Sulfuricaulis sp. | reverse complement strand
GATATTTACCTTTCAAGCCTCAGTAACAGATTGAACGAAGTCATCAAGGTGCTGACGATCATCGCCACGGTTTTCATGCCGCTGACATTCATCGTGGGCATCTATGGCATGAATTTTCGCTACATGCCGGAGTTGGGATGGAGCTGGGGGTATCCACTGGTGCTGTTGTTGATGGCAGTGATTGCCGGCGTGATGCTGGTTTTTTTCCGTCGGAAAAAATGGATATGAAATACCGCGCTTGGATCTAGCGAAAGATAGAGCGAAGTCTGTTTCGGGGATTAACCAGGTTAACGCCGGCCGCCCATGAGTGAGCCGAGCACGCCACGGATGAGCGTGCGGCCGATCTGGCTGCCAATGGAGCGGGCGGCGCTTTTGACCATGGCCTCGCCCGCGGATTGGCGTGAACGCCCGCCCTTGCCGCTGGCGCCGCCGAGCAGGCCGCCCAGCAATCCGCCACCAGCCTGGGGTTCACTGGTGGTTTCGGCCGCGGCGGCCGCGGCGCTTTTCTCGGCACGGACCTTCAGGATTTCATAAGCCGATTCGCGGTCGAGGGTTTTTTCGTATTGTCCGCGAACCGGTGAAGCGGAGAGAATGGATTTCCGTTCAGTCGCGTCGATTGGGCCGATCTGGCTCTGCGGCGGACAGATCAGGGCACGTTCTACCACCGTGGGGCTGCCTTTTTCGTCCAATAGGGAAACCAGCGCCTCGCCCACCCCGAGCTCGGTGATGACAGTTTCGATTTTCAGTTTGGGATTGGCACGGAAGGTTTCGGCCGCCGCCCGTACCGCTTTCTGGTCGCGCGGGGTAAAGGCGCGCAATGCGTGCTGCACGCGATTGCCGAGCTGCCCGAGCACTTCATCTGGGATGTCCAGCGGGTTCTGCGAAATAAAAAAGACGCCTACGCCCTTGGAGCGTATCAGGCGCACGACTTGCTCGATCTTTTCCAGCAGCGCCCGGGGGGCGTCGTCGAACAGCAAGTGTGCCTCATCGAAAAAAAACACCAGCCGCGGCTTGTCGCGGTCACCGACCTCCGGTAGTTGTTCGAACAGCTCGGCCAGCAGCCACAGCAGGAAAGTGGCGTAGACCTTGGGCGATTGCATGAGTTTGTCGGCGGCGAGAATATTGATCATGCCGCGCCCGTCGTCCGTCTGCATCAGGTCGCTGAGGTTCAGCGCCGGTTCGCCGAAGAATTTTTCTGCGCCCTGGTTTTCCAGAGTGAGCAGGGCGCGCTGGATGGCGCCTATCGAGGCTCCGGAGATGTTGCCATAGGCGGTGGTGTAATCCTTGGCGTTGTCGCCGACATGCTGGGCCATGGCGCGCAGATCTTTCAGATCGAGCAGCATCATGCCGTTATCATCGGCGATCTTGAAGATAAGATTGAGCACACCTTCCTGGGTGTCGTTGAGATTTAGCAGGCGCGCGAGCAGGAGTGGACCCATTTCAGAAATCGTGGCACGCACAGGGTGACCTTGTTCGCCAAACACGTCCCAGAAAGTCACGGGGAATCCCTGGTACGCGAACCCTTCGGGTTTTAACTGTTTGACACGGGCTTCCACTTTGGCATTGCCGCCGCCTTTCTGGCTGATGCCGGCCAGATCGCCTTTCACGTCCGCCATGAACACCGGAACGCCGATAGCGCTGAAACGCTCGGCGAAGACTTGGAGCGTGACAGTTTTGCCGGTACCGGTGGCACCGGCGATCAGGCCGTGACGATTGGCCATCTTGGGCAGGAGATGGATCCAATCTTTGCTTTTGGCGATTTGTTGAGGTTCGGTCATGGGAATACTCAGTTGAGCAAAGCTATATTTTTTAGTGCCGTAGCCCGTGAAATCGATGCCTGCTATTCAGCCTGCGAGGCTACCGAGACCAGCGTCGATTTCTAGATTGTAATCGTTGAAGCGGCGACAGCGAAGCATAACCTCATCCACGCCGTCGGCGCTACGATCGTATTCAGTTGCAACAGGTGAGCAGTATAAAGAAATCAAACACCGGCGCAACCTTGTAAAATGGTGCGCCGGCGGGGTAAACGGAGGATTAAATTAAGATCGTAAGGGATAGCCGAGGCGGGTGGACAAGTCGCTTCCGGCCTTTTTGATCAGGGGTATCCAGGATTGTTGCCGGCGTTCACGCGGCGCCGAGATGGAGATCCCGGCCACCATAACGCCGTGGGCGTCACGCACCGGTACGCCGATGCAGCTCACGCCCTCTTCGGCCTCTTCGTTGTCGAGCGCGAAACCTTGCTTGTGGACATTCGCGATCTGGGACCAAAGTTTGGTGATTTGCGTGAGGGTATTGGCGGTGTAACGGGGCAGGCCGGTGCGGCGCGCGTACTCGCGGCAGGCTTTCTCTCCGATCTCCGCCAGAAACAGTTTACCCACGGCCGTCACGTGCAGAGGCGCGCGACTGCCGATGACCTGTTCCACGCGCATCATCCGGTTCGGGATGACGCGTTCTACATAAACCACCTCGTCGTCCTCACGCACGGTGAGATTCACGGTATCTCCGATTTGGGAACACAACCATTGCATGATGGGCTTGGCCTCGCGCAACAGGTCGACCTTGCCATGCACATGACTACCGAAGTGCAGTAGCTTCACGCCCAAGGCGTA
>DATCZH010000149.1:0-7051 GCA_036526015.1 Sulfuricaulis sp. | reverse complement strand
GCGGCGCATCTCGACCCGTCCGAGCGCGTGTGGGTCCGCCGTTGGCAGGACATGCATCGCGATCCGGTGCGCGAACTGCACAATATGTCTTATCCTGTCGAGACGCCGGTGGCACGCATGGTGGTGATGCATGGCATCGTGCGCCTCGCCTACCGCGATCCCGAGGAGGCGATGATCCAATGGCATCTCCTGAAGGGGAAGCACCAATTTTTCGGCGAGGATGACAATTACGTCATGCGCCATATTGGCATCCTGGCGGCGCAAGATCAGCTGCCCCAGGCGCTGGTTTGGCTGTCGGATGTGTCCGCCGCTCCCGCGGATGAAACCTTGCACTTGTGGCGGGTAAAAACGGCGTTGCGTGCCGGGAAGTGGGAGACGGCGAAACGATTCATCGCGGGCTTAAGCGAAGAGCAGCAACGTGACAGCCGTTGGCGTTACTGGAGCGCGCGCATCCTTGAAGCCACCGGCAACCGCAGCGAGGCGCGCAGTTTGTATCAGGGCCTGGCGCGCGACCGCAGTTATTACGGATTCCTTTCCGCGGATCGGATCGATACGGATTATTCGATGCAGCACGTCAGTATCGAGGCCACCCCGGAAGAGATCGGTTCGATGCTGGCACGCTCGGGCATCCAGATGGCACAGGAACTTTACCAGATGGGGCAGGTGACCGATGCCCGCCGCCAGTGGGACTGGACCACGCGGCGCATGAATAATCGTGAGCTCGCGGTGGCGGCGGTGATTGCGCGTCAATGGGGTTGGCACGACCGTGCTATCCTGACGGTGGCCAAGAGCGACTACCTGGACGACATCGAACTGCGCTTTCCGCTGCTGTATCGCGACATGATCGAGACCAATGCCTCGGACCTTGGCATCGATCCCAGTTGGGTATACGGCGTGGTGCGGCAGGAATCCGCCTTCGTGGTCGATGCCCGTTCCTCGGCCGGCGCGCTCGGGCTGATGCAGCTGATGCCGGCCACCGGCCGGCTCACGGGACGCAAGATCAATATTCCCATACGAAACAATCGCGCCATACTGAACATCGAGAACAACCTGCGCCTCGGCGCGAGCTATTTGAAGGAAGTACTCGGGCGCAACAAAGGGAATCAGGTACTGGCCACGGCCTCCTATAACGCCGGTCCGAACCGCGTCAGCAGTTGGTTGCCGGAGAGCAACATGGATGCTGATATCTGGGTGGAGCTGATTCCCTACAACGAGACACGCGATTACGTAAAAAACGTCATGTCCTACACCACCGTGTACGATCACCGGCTCGGCAGCCGCCCCGTGCGCCTGCGGGAACGCATGCTCGATATTGCCCCCGGGGAAAAATAGCCGGTTTCTCCTGGCAAGCCTGTGAAACGCCAGATTTAACCCCTTTCGCCTTCAGCACATGCGTCAATTTCTTGATCTAAACTCTATCTAAGTAATCAATTTCCAATCTGCTCCCACCCGGGAGCACCCAGGGTAGGGGCCTATCAGTGAAAAAAGAAAGCCAGATTTTTCTCCTGGAAAGCCAGCTGCGTGATCGCGAGTTCGAGATCGCCATGCTCAAGGAAACCGCTAATGCTGTCAGCGGTGAGCTCGATCTCGACAAAGTCCTTCATCTGGTGGCCGAACACGCGCGCAAGCTTATCCTCGCCGAGACTGTGCTGATCCCGGTTATGAACGAGAACCGGTCCCATTACATCTACCGGGCCGGATGCGGGAAGAATTCCGACGCGATTGTTGGTCAGTCGCTGCCGCTGGAACAGGGCCTTGTCGGCTGGGTCTCACGCCACAAGCGCCCTTGGTGGCACGGTGTTCTCGCCGAATTGACGGAGGAGGAACGTAACCAGTGGGAGAAGGAGGCGGGAAGCATTATTCTTATGCCGCTCTTTGGCAAACGTCGATTCCTCGGTGGCATCGCCGGCCTCAACAAGATCGGTGCCAAGGATTTCTCCCAGCGTGACTTGGATTTGCTCACGCTATTTGCCCACCAAGTCAGTAACGCGATAGAAAATGCCCAGCTGTTCGATCAACTGAATAAATCCAAGAAACAGGCCGAGGAATATCAGCGCGAGTTGCAGTACCTCAATACCGAACTGGAACGGCGCATTGCCCAGCGCACCTCCGCGCTAGTCGATGCCGTGAAAGTGCTGGAACACCTGGCGCTGCACGACATGCAAACTGACCTGCCGAACCGGTCGCTGGTCGAAGACCGCCTGCAGCAGGGAATTCTTCTCGCTAAACGCGAAAAAAGGGTTCTGTCTTTCATCGTGATCAACATCAACCAGCTCCGGAATATCAATGACCAGCACGGGCATGATGTGGGTGACAGTCTGTTGAAGCACATCGCCATTCGCCTGCGCCGGATTTTGCGGCAGTCGGATACCGCGGGCCGGTTGGGGGGAGATGAGTTTGCTATCGTTTTGCCCTCGACGGATGCCGCGGGCGCGGGCATGGTGGCCGAGAAGCTGATCAAAGTCATGGAACCGCCGTACAAGCTTGGTAACAAAACCATCAGTTGTACGTGCAGCATCGGCATTTCCGTGTATCCGCAGCACGGTGAAGACGTCGCAACGCTTAACAAAAATGCCGAGATCGCGATGTATTCGGCCAAGCGCGGTGGCCGAGGGTATGCCGTCTATCATCCACACGACGCCAAAGTCCTGAAGATCCCCGATTAACCGTGAATTGTCATCGCCTCGGTAGTTCTCCTGGGGCAGATCAGAATGTGCCGTGCTTTCCTGACCTCCCTTTTCCACGGAGACGCGAACCTCTGGCCATGCCTGACGTACCGGCGCACAATTAATGCATGGCGCGACACAGAATCTGTCTCCTCGGCGGCACCGGCTTCGTCGGCAAACGGCTGGCCGCGCGCCTGTCCGAAGCCGGGCACGATATCGTTATCCCCACGCGTTACGCGACGCGGCACCGCGATGTCCTGGTGCTGCCCACGGTGCGGCTCGTGGAAGGCGACGTGCACCACGCTGACTTCCTGCTGCAGCAATTCGAAGGACGGGACACCGTCATCAACCTGATAGGAATCTTGAACGAGAAGGGCCGCTCGGGAAAAGGATTTAGACGGGCGCATGCCGAGTTGCCGGAAAAAATAATCAAGGCCAGCCGAGAGGCCGGTGTACGTCGCTTGTTGCACATGAGCGCGCTGCACGCATCGCGCATGGCGCCAAGCCATTATTTGCGCACCAAGGCACTGGGCGAGGAGGCCGTGCACCGTGCCGAAAATCCGGATTTCCACGTCACCAGCTTCCGCCCCTCGGTCATTTTCGGGCCTGGCGACGGTTTTCTGAACCGCTTTGCCAGCCTGCTGCGCCTCGCCCCGGGTGTGTTCCCGCTCGCCTGCCCCAAGGCACGCTTCCAGCCAGTGTACATCGAGGACGTCGTCCGGGTGTTTGCGGATTCACTCGAAAACCACCAAACCTTCGGGCAGCGCTATGACCTCTGCGGCCCCAAGGTTTATCGGCTCCGCGAAATCGTGGAATACGTCGCAAAACTGGTTAACAGGCGCGTGCGCGTCGTTGGCCTGCCCGATGGCCTGTCTTACTTGCAAGCCGCCATGCTGGAGTTCGCCCCCGGCAAGCCTTTCTCACTCGACAACTACCGTTCACTGCAAATCGACAGCATATGTGAGAAAGGTTTCCCCGAGGTGTTCGATATCACGCCGACAGGCCTTGAGGAAATCGCGCCTGGCTATCTGCACCGCTGAGAATTCTCCCGAGTAAAGCCGCACGCTCGGTTTTTGGCAACTTCGCCAATTCTTTTACTGAGCGATAGAAAGCTATGAGATCATTTCGGTGATGCGCCAGCAATTTTTGAAATGCCGCCACGTGCTGGTTGTAGAGAGCGATGGCCGCGAGGTGGGCGTTGTTGAGGTCCTGGGTAAACCATTTGTCGAAGTCGGCGATACCACTCCAGGTTTTTTTCAGTGCCGAGTAATCGCTTCGCAGTTCCGTAAATATTTTAGCTTTGGCGCTGCGCTTCTCTGCTTTACTCAAATTCGAGGCATAAATTTCCGCAAGCCGCAATTTGTGTTTCAGCACCAACGTGGTGAATTGGCTGCGCCGCTCAAATTTTTGACGGTAGGCCTCCGCCTGGGGTGACGTGCCGTGGCGCTCGAACCAGCGCCTGACGCCTTCCAATTCCACCACGGTAGCGAAGGATTCGTTAAAGGCGGTGTCGTCGCTGACGTACAGTACCTGGTGCGCCAGCTCATGAAACAGCAGTCCGGCAAGATCTGCCTCGGAACGGTGAATGAAAGTGTTAAGCAACGGGTCGTTGAACCACCCGAGCGTAGAGTAGGCCGGCACGCCCCCGACATAGACGTCATACCCTTCCTGTTTCATCTCGGCAGCAAATACGTCCGCTTTGTCGCGCGCGAAGTAGCCACGGTAGGATACGCAGCCGGCGAACACGAAGCACCATTGTTTTGGTTCCAATGATAATTCCGGCGTGGCAAACACATTCCAGATGACAAACGGCCGTTCCAAGTCGGCGTAACTCCGGTAACTGCGATTATCCGGCAACGCCAACTCGCGACTGGCAAATTCCCGCATGCGCAAGACCAGCTCAAGCTGTTCTCGGGTCCGCGGGGCCGTGGCCGGATCGCGCAAAACCTCTTCCACCGGACGGCGCTTATTGAGGATTTCGAGTTGTCCCGAAACCGCATGGAAGTAATAAACCGGACTGGCGCAGCCGGCGATAAATCCGAGCGATGGGAACAGGGCCAGTGCGAGAAGGTAATATTTCATGAATTCCGCTTGGCGTCGGGAGTGTCCACACATTAGCATGATGCCATGAAAATTTACCTCGTCGGCGGTGCGGTACGCGACAAGCTTCTGGGCCTGCCAGTCCAGGACCGGGATTACGTCGTCGTCGGCGCCACTCCGGATGAAATGATCGCCAACGGCTTCAAGCCCGTGGGCGCCGATTTTCCCGTGTTTCTCCACCCAGAAACAAAGGATGAATACGCGCTCGCACGCACCGAACGCAAGTCTGGTCCAGGCTACAAGGGATTTAAGGTTTATGCCGCCCCGGACGTGACGCTGGAAGACGACCTGCGTCGGCGTGACCTCACGATCAACGCCATGGCTGAAGATGAATCAGGTAACCTGATCGATCCTTTCAAGGGCGAAGAAGACCTGCGCAACGGCGTACTGCGCCATGTCTCGTCGGCATTCGCCGAAGACCCGGTGCGCATCCTGCGGGTGGCACGCTTCGCCGCGCGCTACGGAAGATGGGGGTTCCACGTGGCGCATTCCACCAACAAGCTCATGCGCGAGATGGTCGATTCAGGCGAGGTTGATCACCTGGTGCCCGAGCGCGTCTGGCAGGAGCTGGATCGGGCGCTTGGCGAAGCCAAGCCCTCGCGCTTTTTTGAGACGTTGCGCGGTTGCGGGGCGCTGGCGCGTCTGTTTCCGGAAATCGACGCGCTCTATGGCGTGCCGCAGCCGGAAAAACATCATCCGGAAGTCGATACGGGGGTGCACGCGATGCTGGTACTCGATGCAGCGGCGAAACTCTCGCCTGACACGCGCGTGCGTTTCGCCGCGCTGATGCACGATCTCGGCAAGGGCAATACGCCCGAGGCGGAATGGCCGAAGCATATCGGGCATGAAGCACGCGGTGTGGAACTGGTGAAAAATTTCTGCCAGCGTTTTCGCGTACCGAACGAGCATCGCGATCTCGCTGTGCTGGCGGCGCGCTATCATGCGTACTGCCACCGGATTGCCGAACTCCGGCCTGCTACGGTGGTCGATACATTGGAGGGATTGGACGGTTTCCGGCGCCCGGAGCGGATAGAACAGTTTATTTTGGCCTGCGAGGCGGACTTCCGCGGCCGCTTTGGCAGCGAGGACAAACCCTACGATCAGGCTCGGGTCTTTCGCCGGGCCTTCGAGGCCGCCCGTGCCGTGGATGCCGCCGCAGTTGCCGCGCAGGGCGGGAAAGGCCCCGATATTGGGGCGCGTGTGCGTGAGGCGCGAATCGCCGCGGTCAAAGCGGTATTATGATTCGAGAATGATTGAATTTGGTTAAAGTTCGAAGGAGGGTGTGATGAAGGCATTTATTCGATTGATGGTATTTCCCGTGGCTTTGTTGTTGGCGGGTATGTTGCCGCTCGCCGTGAAGACGGCCGTTGCCGCCGAGGCGGTGCCGATGGCCAAGGTGGTCTGGCACGTGGACTTCACCGACCCGCGCCGTCTGAGTGCCATGATCCAGAATGTCAACAACATGGTGACGACTTACCAGAACAAACTGGAAGACTATGACATCCGCATTGTATTTCTCGCGGGTGGCATCCGCTTCGTCACGGAGGACCCACTCAAGGGCACGCCTTTCGAGGAAGATGCGAACCTCAAACAGCGCCGGACGGACCTGATCCTGCGCCTGCAGCAATTACGCGAGTTGCACGGCGTCAAACTGGAACTGTGTGAAATCACGCGCGAGGCCCTGAACCTGGCCAAAACGAAAATCATTCCCGGGGTGGCCTCGGTGCGCTCGGGTGTGGTGCGCATCGCCGAGTTGCAGCACCAGGGCTTCGCCTACCTCAAAATCGAATAAGCCTCATGCCCAAAGCGGTCTTATCCCGGCC
This sequence comes from Sulfuricaulis sp., assembly GCA_036526015.1. Lineage (GTDB taxonomy): Bacteria > Pseudomonadota > Gammaproteobacteria > Acidiferrobacterales > Sulfurifustaceae > Sulfuricaulis. Next base: position 462 of record DATCZH010000149.1, on the reverse strand, counting down.
GGCCAAGCCGGCCGGCCCGGTTTCCGTCCCCCGGGTCGGTTTCGTCAGCCTCGGTTGCCCCAAGGCGCTGGTGGATTCCGAGCGCATCCTTACGCAATTGCGCGCTGAGGGATACGCCGTCGCGCCGGATTACACCGGCGCCGACCTCGTGGTGGTCAACACCTGCGGTTTTATCGATGACGCGATCGAAGAATCTCTCGATGCCATCGGCGAGGCGCTGGCGGAAAATGGCCGCGTGATCGTCACCGGTTGTCTCGGCGCCAAGGGCGATATCGTCAGACAGGCCCATCCGCAGGTACTGGCGGTTACCGGTCCGCATGCGCTTAAGGAGGTTATGCAATCGGTGCATGCGCACCTGCCGAAGCCGCACGATCCTTACATCGACCTCGTGCCGCCGGCCGGCATCAAGCTCACGCCGCGACACTATGCTTATCTTAAGATCGCCGAGGGCTGTAATCACCG
>DATCZH010000148.1:0-5337 GCA_036526015.1 Sulfuricaulis sp. | reverse complement strand
CTTTTCTCCCGCTGGACCCGCCAGCATATGCCCACAAAATGGTGGCAGATGGCGCTTATTAGCCTTTTCGGTCTCCTCGCGACCGGCGTGGTGATCCTGACACTGGTCGCACTCGTCCTCACGCCTACACTCCCTTCTCTCGAGGATCTCTCGGGGGCACAGTTGAAAGTTCCGATGCGGGTTTATACCGCCGATGGGCAGTTAATCGCCGAGTTCGGTGAGGAAAAACGCATCCCCGTCAAAATCGAGGAAGTGCCGGCGATGCTCATCAACGCGGTGCTGGCTGCCGAAGATCGCTCCTTTTTCTACCATCATGGCGTGGATTTCGCCGGGATTCTGCGAGCGGCGCTGCACAACCTGCGTACCCAGTCGACGTCGCAGGGGGCGAGCACCATTACCATGCAGGTGGCACGCAATTTTTTTCTCAGTCCCGAAAAAACCTACACACGAAAAATCAAGGAAGTCCTGCTGGCTTTCAAGATCGAACGTGAACTGAGCAAACAGCAGATCCTCGAGCTCTATTTCAACAAGATTTTTCTCGGTCACCGCTCCTATGGCTTCGCCGCGGCCGCCCAGATCTATTACGGGAAGGCGTTGCACCAGCTCACTCTGCCGGAAATGGCCATGCTCGCCGGACTGCCCAAGGCGCCGTCACGCGATAACCCGCTGACCAACCCGGGGAACGCCTACGAAAGACGCAACACCATACTGAAACAGATGCTGAACAACGGATTCATCAATGAGGCAGTCTATGCCGAAGCGGTCCAGACGCCACTCGCCGCCACCAAACACACTCTCAAATCCGACACCGCGGCACCTTATGTCGCTGAGCTGGTACGCCAATACATGGTCCAGACGTATGACGAAAAAACCTATGCCGGGGGTTTCCATGTATACACCACGCTCAACAGCAAGTACCAGCAAGCCGCGGTCAAGGCGCTGCGCACCGGTTTGCTGGAATATGATCGTCGGCACGGTTATCGCGGACCGGTGGGACATGTATCAATTAAGAGCGAGCCTGACAAGGAACGACTGGATGACGTTCTCAAGGATTATCGCGTTACCGGCGGTTTATTGCCGGGAATCGTTTTCAAGGTCGAGAAAGACCGGGTGCATGTCTATACCCAAGACGGTGCAATTGTTGAAATCGGATGGCAAGGATTATCCTGGGCGCGAAGCTATATAGACGAGAATACTTTGGGTCCCGCACCCAAACAGGCGGCGGACGTCCTCAAGGCCGGTAATGTCATCTACCTTGAGGCGATCGAGGACTCGCAAAAACAGATGGACATCGGGCCGTGGCGCCTAGCTCAGATTCCGGATGTATCGGGCGCGCTGGTGTCCTTGCGACCGTACGACGGTGCCGTGCTGGCCCTGACCGGCGGCTTTGATTTTTACCAAAGCAGTTTCAACCGTGCTACGCAGGCGGAGCGCCAACCCGGCTCGAGCATCAAGCCCTTCATCTTCAGCGCGGCTTTGGACAAGGGTTTTACCGCCGCCAGCACGGTCAGTGGTGCGCCCATCGTCATGGACGGTGGTGACTCACCCGAGGAAGAATGGCGTCCCGAGGATTACAGCCGGAAATTCTACGGGCCCACACGGTTGCGCAAAGCCCTGGCACAATCGCTCAATCTCGTGGCCGTGCGCCTGTTGCGCGCCCTCGGGGTAACCTATACCGTCGAATACATGCAGCGTTTCGGCTTCGACCCGGCCAAGATTCCGCGCAACCTGTCGCTTGCGCTAGGCACCGCCTCGGCCACGCCCATGCAGATGGTGAACGCGTTCGCCGTGTTTGCCAATGGCGGTTACCGCGTCACCCCGTACTTCATCGCACGCGTGGAAGACGCCAACCATACCATTCTCGAACAGGCCCGGCCGGCGGTTGTCTGCCGTGAATGTGAAATCCCCGCCGTTGATACATCTTCGAATCCCATTCAACCGGCGCCCCCTGCGCCTTCCGCCCCCGCCGCCGGTTCCAGCATTGATCCGGACAAACCGGTTTACGCGCCACGCGTGCTAAGTCCTGAAACCAGCTTCCTCGTGGCCGACATGATGCAGGAAGTCATCCGCGCCGGCACCGGCCGGGGCGCGCAGGTCCTGGGACGCAAGGACCTCGCCGGCAAGACCGGCACCACCAACGATTATCGCGACGCGTGGTTTTCGGGCTTCAACAGCGAGGTGGTAACGACCGCCTGGATCGGTTTTGATCAGCCGGTATCGCTGGGGCGGGCCGAAACCGGCGGACGCACCGCCTTGCCAGTCTGGATCGAATTCATGCGTACGGCGCTCGAAGGAATTCCGGAAAAACCGCTGACACCCCCTGAAACCATGGTACGCATCACCATCAACAGCGAAACCGGAAAACCCACCACGCTCGATGATCCGCAAGCGATGGAGGAGTATTTTTTGGAGGGCACTGAAACGCCACAACCTTTGCCCGGCTTGGAAGGGGAACCCACACAGGAGCCCATTCCGCAAAAGGTGCCGGAAAACATCCGCGAGAAACTTTTCTGATGCGCCAAAAAACCCGTCTCCCCCTGGCCCATCGGTCCAAACCCCATTCACCAGCCGCGAATGAATTGCGCCAGCACATCGCCACCGATGCCGCACGCATCATGGCGGAGGAGGGGGTTCGCGATTTCCAGACTGCCAAGCGCAAGGCCGCGGCGCGTTTAGGATTGCCCGAGACCAAGCACCTGCCGGGCAATGACGAAGTGGATTCCGCGCTTCAGGAATATCTACGGTTGTTTCACGGGAACCGTTTGACACAAAGCGTGCGCCGTTTGCGCGAAATTGCAGCCGAGGCCATGCGTTTTCTATCCCAATATGACCCGCGACTGGTGGGCCAGGCTCTGAGCGGGACAGTCACCTCGGCGAGCGAGATCGAAATTCACCTCATTGCCGACACGCCGGAGGAAATCGGCTTCTGGTTGCAGGAACACCGCATCCCCTACGAACAGACAGATCGCCGTCTGCGCTTCGGCGGCGACCGCCAGGAAACTTTCCCGGCTTACCGCTTCACCGCCGACAACGTTCCAATCGAATTATGCGTCTTCGACCGGCGTGAGGCGCGTGAGGCGCCGCTGAGCCCGGTAGACGGTAAACCAATGAAACGAGCGAATCTGCGGGAAGTGGAAAATCTCATGAACGGGGCGGCAGATCCGTAACCGGCCGGCGCACCGCGGTCACGACTTCCTGGCCCCCCCGCAGGCCGGTAGAATCGATAGCACTCAACCATCCCAACCATCGCTTGAAGCATCACATCGAAAACCTGATCGCCTCGGCGCTCGCGGGCCTCGAAGCCACTGGGGCGTTGTCACCCGGGCATGGTGCCACCATCACGGTGGACCACACCAAATCCAAGGAGCACGGCGACTTTGCCTGCAACATCGCCCTGGTGTTGGCCAAGCAGGCGCGCGCCAACCCTCGCGCGTTGGCTGAAAAAATCATCAAGGCATTGCCCGCCTCGGGAAACATCAATAAGGTGGAAATTGCCGGACCGGGATTCATCAATTTTTTCCTTTCTCCCTCTGCCTATCACTCGGTGGTGCGCGACATTCTGGACAAGCGTGGGGCATTCGGTCGCAGTGAGATGGGTGCCGGGCGCAAGGTGCAGGTGGAATTCGTCTCGGCCAACCCGACGGGACCACTGCACGTCGGCCATGGGCGCGGCGCGGCCTACGGGGCCACACTCGCCAACCTGTTGGAGGCCACGGGCTACCAGGTCCATCGTGAGTACTACATCAACGACGCCGGCCGGCAGATGGATATCCTTGCGACCAGCGTGTGGCTGCGCTACCTCGAATTGTGTGGCGAAAAATTTGACTTCCCGGTCAACGGCTACAAGGGCGACTATGTTTATGACATCGGCGCCACCCTGCACCGCGAGAACGGGGACCAGTACCGCCAGGCGGCCGGCAAAGTCTTCGAAGGCCTTCCACCCGATGAACCTAAGGGTGGCGACAAGGAAGCACATATCGATGCCCTGATCGAGCGTGCCAAATCCCTGCTCGGCGCGGCGAACTATCGCAAGGTCTTCGATCTCGGATTGCGGGTCATTCTCGATGATATCCGCCAGGACCTGGAAGAGTTCGGGGTCACTTACGATCAGTGGTATTCCGAGCGCGCTCTGGTGGAAGCCGGTGCGGCGGATCGCGCCATCGCGCGCCTGAAGAAGTCCGGACACGCTTACGAAAAAGACGGCGCGACGTGGTTTCGCTCGACCGATTATGGCGATGAGAAAGATCGCGTGTTGGTGCGCGAAAACGGCCTGAAGACCTATTTCGCCCACGACATCGCCTATCACATGGACAAGCTCGAGCGCGGCTATGACCAGGTAATCGACATTTGGGGTGCGGACCATCATGGCTACGTGCCGCGCATCAAGGCGGCGCTCGCGGCCATCGGGGACAATCCCGAACGCCTGCACGTGCTGCTGGTGCAGTTCGCCATCCTTTACCAGGGTGGCAAGCGCCTGCAGATGTCCACGCGCAGCGGTGAGTTTGTCACGTTGCGCGAACTGCGCGATGAGGTTGGCAATGACGCCGCACGGTTTTTCTATGTCCTGCGCAAGTGCGAGCAACACATGGATTTTGATCTCGATCTGGCCAAGAGCCAGTCCAACGACAATCCGGTGTATTACGTGCAGTACGCCCACGCGCGCATTCACAGCGTGTTCCGGCAGATGCAGGAAAAGGGTTTCCAGCATGATCCCGCAAACGGTGAACGGAATCTCGCACGTTTGACGGAGACTCACGAGCTGGCATTGATTCAGCGCCTGGCGCGCTACCCGGAGGTGCTGGAAACCGCGGCGCAGGATCACGAACCGCACCAGCTCGCCTATTTTCTGCGCGAACTCACCTATGATTTTCACACCTATTACGGAACCCACACCTTCCTGGTGGAGGAGGCCGCACTGCGCGATGCGCGGCTCAATTTGATCGTGGCCACACGCCAGGTAATTGCCAACGGGCTCCATTTGCTGGGTGTGTCAGCCCCCGAATCGATGTAAAGTCACCTTATGGCGCGCCGGCGCAGAAGTTTCTCCGTACGACGTTTTCGCAAACCGGGATGGCTGTTCCTGCTGCTGGGCATTGGTATCGGTGTGGCCAGTGTCATGCTATGGCAAATGTATACGCACCGCGGCGACGGCCGCAGCGGCCTCACGAATCTCTTCACCAGCCTGAGCAAACCGGTGGAAAAACCGGTCAAGAAAGAACCGGAACCGGCGAAACCGCCCAAGCCGAAATTCGATTTCTACACCATCCTGCCGGAGACGGAGACCGTGCTGCCCGAGCGACGTGCGCGCACCAAGCCAGTGAAAACCAAACCGGAGGA
>DATCZH010000147.1:0-9292 GCA_036526015.1 Sulfuricaulis sp. | reverse complement strand
ATTTTCTCCTGCGCCGGCGTTTCTGCAACCGAACGACCCAGTTCCACCTTGAGACGCGTGGGAGCTCCGTGAAATTTTTCGAGAGCCTTCCGGAGTTCTTCTTCGCGTTCCTTGCTGAGCAGTTTGGCATGCGTTTCTTCCAGCGTTAGCGTCATCACACCGTCGGAATGCGCTACCAGCATCGTGTTGTTGGCCAGCTCGCGCAGCAGCCCTGTCAGCCCGAGTCGGGACACCACTTCACTCCATTTGTCATTCAACGTAACGGGATTTGGACTCAGTGTTTCAGCATCCAGTATTGTCTCGGGGGGAACCGTTGCCTTGGCCCCGGTGGTCTTTGGCAATGGCGCGGCCGTCACCGGTCCGGACGTACGTGTCTCACCCGGCAATGACGGGCGAAACGCGACCATGCGCAGCAGGATCATTTCGAGCCCGCTGCGTGGATCAGGGGCAAAAGGCAGGTCGCGCTGCCCCATGATGCCAATCTGATAATACAGTTGCACATCCTGCGGCGACATGGCACCCGCATGAGCCAACACGGCTTCACCCTCTTCTCCCGCAAGCGCCGGATCGGCTTGGGTCAGAGCAATCCGGTGCAGTGACAGCAGCAATTCCTTCAGCACCGCCTCGTAATCCAGACCGAACTCGGTGGCTTCCGAGACAGCCTGGAGTAATCCTGAAATATCCCCGGTCTCGAGCCTCTGCAACAAACGCTCGATGAAATCCTGTTCGATCGTGCCCAGCATGGCCCGCACTTCCGCCTCATTGACCTGGCCGCCGCCATAGGCAATCGCCTGGTCCAGCAATGACAGGCCGTCTCGCATGCTCCCGTCGGCGGCACGCGCCAGCAGCTTGGTGGCTACGGCATCATGGGCAATGCCTTCCGCATCCAGGATTTTCTGAATCTGCATGGCAATTTGATCAAGTGGCAAGCGCTTGAGATTGAACTGCAGGCAGCGTGATAACACCGTGACCGGCAGTTTCTGGGGTTCGGTCGTGGCCAGCAGGAATTTGACATGGGGCGGTGGTTCTTCCAGCGTTTTCAGCAGAGCATTGAAACTGTGGCCAGAGAGCATGTGCACTTCGTCGATAAGATAGACCTTATAGCGGCCGCGCGTCGGAGCATACTGCACATTGTCGAGGAGCTCGCGGGTATCATCCACCTTGGTACGTGAAGCGGCGTCCACTTCGATCAAGTCCACGAACCGGCCTTCGTCCACTTCCTGGCAGGCGCTGCACTGGCCGCAGGGCTTGGACGTCACGCCGGTTTCACAGTTGAGCGATTTCGCCAGGATGCGAGCGATGGTGGTCTTGCCTACGCCGCGGGTTCCGGTGAAAAGAAAGGCATGATGCAGACGCCCGTGATCCAGTGCGTTGACCAGCGGCTGCACCACGTGGCCTTGGCCCACGAGTTCAGCGAAGTTGCGGGGACGCCATTTGCGCGCCAAAACTTGGTAACTCACGGGCGTTTGCTCACCATCCATTTTGAAAAACGTCGCAATTTGCCTTTATGCTTCGTTGCGACTTTTAGTGTGTTGCTCTCGTACAGTTGTGTACGTTGCGTTGCTCGACGGCATCGCGCTTCGTCTAAAACCAAACTGCTTGTTTTTTAATGCTTCTGCTTTCGACGTTTAGAGTGCATTTAAAACGGGTGGCGGTTCGAGCCAACCTCACCCCAGAACCCGAAATACCTGCTGCGGCTGCTTCCTTCCGGACCTGACCGGGTTCACAAGCTTCCGTCGCCGAGGGGACCGGCTCTCACCGCCATAATCTATCCATAAAAAACAAGTTTACCACGAGTGGCGAGTACAGTAACCGTGAGAGTATTGAATGTAATTGAAAGATGGCGGAGAGGGAGGGATTTGAACCCTCGATACGCTTTTGGCGTATACACACTTTCCAGGCGTGCTCCTTAAACCGCTCGGACACCTCTCCGGAATAAGCTTCGACAATCAATAACGAAAATCGGACGGCAAGGGTAAACTACCCGCTACTTCTCCGCAACGCTGATGCGGCATGCAACAGGAACAATTGAATAAGCTGGCCGTGTCGCCAATGCGGGTCTTATTACGATTTTGTTGTACCGATTTGTGACAACCCACAAGGGTTCGAATCCATCTTCACCAAATCAAAGAAAAAGGGGCCAAAAGACCCCTATATTATTTGACTGGCGGAGGAGCCAGTCTGGAGCGAACCCTTCTCTGCAGTATATTCCCTGTAACCGGGAAAAATACAGGGAAAAACTGCACGGGCAACACAACCTTCGCCTCCCCTTCTAGCAGAATGGCCCTTACTCAGCCACTTCATAGTGGTGCAACCAAATAAGGCAATAATAAGAACAGGGAATTAACAGGGAATGGTAATTCGCCATGCACAGGAACATGATGATGAGCATGAGGATTTTGAGGACGATGCTCGCACTGAGGGATAGCTTCCGTGGCCACTGACATGAGCACTTGAGGACAAGCGACATGTAGGTAATCCGTTTCGCCGATCATGCGTTGCACAGCGAGCTTGCGGCCTATCACGAAGCCGCGCACGCGGTAGTCGCGCTGCATGACGGCCGCGTGGTCAAGGAGGTGCGTATCTCGCACCACTAGCCAGGCAACGGATGGGTGAAATGGGTGCGGACACGGTTTCCCGACGCGCCGGATGGCCGGAATCCGCGGGATGCATTGCTCTACTGGACGCATGTATTATTTGAAGTAGAACGCGAGGTGAAGATCCTGCTCGCCGGCTCCCTCGCGGAGGCGAAGCTCCTGCGCACGCCGTTACGATCCCTGGGCGCCCGGTCCGACCTTCAGCGGGCGTTAGCGGCTCAGGAGTTTCTCGACAACCTGCGCGAATTGCTGCGCGACACCATCTTTATTCCCGGCGATCAGACAGCGCATTTTCTTGAGCGTATGCGCCGGCAGACCCGCCGGCTGATCGCCCAGCCTTGGTGCTGGAACGCCATCACCGTGCTGGCAAAGGACGTGATGGATTGGCATCGACTCTCCGGTCATGACGCGGCGGAAACGATCCAGTGGTCGATGAAACCCCGCCGCCAGCTGAGTCTCAGCCTTTGGGATCGGCGGTCAGACTGGAGTGAGGATGCAGCAACGCGCCATTCCAGAGATAATGGATTGGTCAAAATAAAAATCACTTCACCCCCTTTGATTTATGGATGGATATTAGTGATGAACAGCCATTCTCGTTCCATAAAGTCTTTTATCTTTTTCGCAGGCCTCTCCGGCATCACATCCTGTGCACAGGATGCGCCGCAGACACTTGTTACCATCGCCGACGCGAGAGTTCACGCCGCTAAAGTCATTGATATTGGCGAGGCGGGTGACTCAGTCGGCGATATTCTGACGTTCGATCAGCCGTTATTGGATGAACAAGGTAAGCAGATCGGCAACAACAGCGGCACATGCATACGCACACGTGTTGGTCACAGTTTTCAATGCCAATGGACGCTGACCTTGGAAAACGGCAGTATCCTGGTTGCAGGACGGGAATTTGATAAAGGGACGTCACATATTGCAATTGTTGGTGGCACAGGCCAATACGCGGGTATCACCGGGCGAATGGAATCCGTCAATAATGGAGATGGTACCTTTACACAAACCTTGCACTACTGGATTAGATACTGATCGCACACAAAAAATCTGGTCGGTGGTCGATGAAACCCCGCCACCAGCTGAGTCTCAGCCTTGGGATCGGCGGTCAGACTGGAGCAACGCCCGAAGATAGGCGGCGGCCACGGCGTGGATTCCCGGCGCGTGGCCGGCGCGCGGTCCTGCGATATTCAGCACCCGGATATTGTTCTGCTTGATCCATTCCGAGACCTCGCGTGGATCAGGAGGTACAGCAAGGTCTACCGTATAACAAGGCTTGGCCTGTTTGCGGGCCTCGTCCGCAGTGAACGCGCTGCCACCGGTTAATTGGTCTTGGAAGAGAATGAGCGTCCCCTCCGAGTCGCGCACGTTCCGTTTGGTGCGCTGGCGGTAGCTGCCAGAAGGCAGTTCCTGGAGAGGATAATGAGTCGGGATTTTGCCGTCTTCCGCCTTGCGCCCTTTCGGGCACCAGCCACCGCACGGGATCCCCAGTTCCAGCGCCACATCGAGCCCCGCGCGGTCAACGCCGGTTTGGCCGCCGGATATGATCTTTTCGATCAGCATGCCTCTGATTCCTTCTCGGTCTCTGATAGCGTCTGGTGGCTACTGCAATAATTCAAACCCTATATGCTGTTGGCGATGCTCAGGCAAGTAATGACGTAACACGGCGGGGAAAAGCCGCCCTTTCTCCGATTGGCGGAGAAAGGGCCATTTACTGCTGACTGACTGGCGGAGAGGGAGGGATTCGAACCCCCGTGGCGTTTCCGCCCATCTGATTTCGAGTCAGCGCCGTTATGACCGCTTCGGTACCTCTCCGGAGGGCGGCATTATATCAACACGTATCATTTCAGCCACAACGGACCACGCGTGACAAGTTGTTTCGGCTGCATTAGTTTAGACCTATGGGTCGTATCCCGACGGCGCCACGGAACAATCCGTTTCATACCGCATGGCGATCAGGCGGCTACGTCTTGCTGCTCGTCTTACTCTCCATTTGGGTGCTGTCCTGTTCATTCCTCGAAAAAAACAAACTTAAAGCGGTCATTGACTCCGGCGAACTGGTGGTATTGACACGGTCGAGCCCGACTACTTACTTCGAAACACCGGAAGGCACCGCTGGATTCGAACACGATTTGGTCAAAAGCTTTGCCCGTCATCTTGGCGTGAACCCGCGATTCATTGTCGCCGAAAAATTCAACGATATCTTGCCGCGCTTTTTAAAAGGCGAGGCCGACATGGCCGCCGCCGGTATAACCGTGACCGAAGAGCGCTCTAAACTGGTGCGGTTTGGACCGCCCTATCAGGAAACCCGACAACTGGTAGTTTATCGGCTCGGAACAGAGCGTCCCGCCAATGTCCAAGAACTGATCGGCCGTCAGATCGAAGTGCAGTCTGGCACGAGCTACGCCGAACGACTGCGTGAGCTCCAGAAGGAATACCCTGATCTCACGTGGAATGAAGTCGAGAAGGATACCGAGGAACTGCTGGAGACCGTCTGGGAAGGGCTGCTCGAGCTGACCATCGCGGATTCGAACATCGTCGCAGTGGACCGGCAATACTTTCCGGACCTGCAGGTGGCCTTTTCGATGCAGATACCGGAATTCTTGGCGTGGGCATTCCCCCTGGGCCCGGACCAGAGCCTGCATGAAGCGGCCGTGAAATTTTTCGAAAAGAGTCGCGCCTCTGGTGAGCTGGCTCAACTCATCGACCGTTATTATGGGCCAGCGGTTAAATCAAACTTCATCAACCTCAGTGTCTACAGGGTCCGCATCCGCTCATTGCTCCCGCAGTTTCAACTATTGTACGAACAAGCAGGCAAGGAATACGGATTGGACTGGCGCCTGCTGGCCGCCATGGGCTACCAGGAATCCTTCTGGGATCCGAAAGCCGTTTCTCCCACCGGGGTGCGCGGGCTGATGATGCTGACGGAGGAAACCGCCGCATCCCTGGGCATCAAAGACCGTCTGGATCCCGCGCAGAGCATTGAAGGGGCGGCGCGTTACACCAAAGCTCTGATAGAGCGGATGCCGCCCGGCATTACCGGACCGGACCGGTTGTGGATGGCACTGGCGGCGTACAACATCGGCATCAACCACCTGGAAGATGCGCGCATTCTCACCCAGAAGCAGGGTCATGATCCGAACAAGTGGAACGATGTCAAGAATTTCCTGCCGTGGCTCGCCGATGAGAAATGGCATTCCAAGACCAGATATGGGTATGCCCGCGGCATGGAATCCGTCCGCTTTGTCAATCGAATACGGACGTATTACGACGTATTGGTGAAACTCGACGAGGAAGAAAAGGCGAAAAGAAAACCAAAGGCATTTGATCTCAAGGCACCAGCCATTTGAACTTAGCGCCGCGTCTGAAAGAATGACTTAAGATTTTCTCCGCATTCTCTGGCGAGGATGCCGCGGGTAATTCGTGCCCGGTGATTCAATGTAGGGGATTCCAGCAAGTTAAAAACACTACCGGCGGCGCCAGCCTTCGGATCAGCGGCGCCATAGGCCACGCGTGCAATGCGTGCCTGAATAATGGCTCCGGCACACATGGCACAAGGTTCGAGCGTCACGTAGAGGGTGGCGCCCGACAGTCGGTAATTTTGTATCCGGGCTGCAGCAGCACGCAAGGCCACAATCTCGGCATGGGCGGTGGGATCGTGCGCGACAATTGGATGATTCCAACCCTCGCCGATGATTTCATCGTTCAACACCACCAGCGCGCCAACGGGAACTTCACCGGCCAGTTCCGCCTGGCGGGCCAACTCGAGCGCGCGGCGCATGTACGCCTCGTCTCTCGGCTCCGTGGATGTCACTCCCATTCGATGGTCGCCGGCGGCTTGCCGGAGATGTCATAGACCACGCGCGAGATGCCCTGCACTTCGTTGATGATGCGGTTAGAAATGATCCCCAAGGTTTCGTAGGGGAGATGTGCCCAATTGGCCGTCATAAAATCCACCGTCTCAACCGCGCGCAGCGCAATGACATAATCGTAGGCACGGGCATCGCCAAGCACGGCTACTGATTTCACCGGAAGAAACACCGCGAATGCCTGGCTGACTTTTTCATACAGGTTATGGCGATACAACTCTTCAAGGTAAATCGCATCAGCCTTGCGCAACAGGTCGGCATATTCCTTTTTTACCTCACCGAGGATGCGCACGCCGAGACCCGGTCCCGGGAAAGGATGACGGTAGATCATCTGGTGCGGCAGTCCCAGCTCCTCGCCGATACGCCGCACTTCGTCCTTGAAGAGTTCGCGCAACGGCTCGAGTAACATGATGTTCATTTTCTCTGGTAGACCACCGACATTGTGGTGTGACTTGATGACATGCGCCTTCTTGGTTTTACCCGCGGCGGACTCGATCACATCCGGGTAAATGGTCCCCTGCGCCAGCCAGCGGGTATTTTTTATCTTGGCCGCTTCTTCCTCAAAGACCTCGATGAATATGCCGCCGATGATCTTGCGCTTCTTCTCCGGGTCGGCCACTCCCTTGAGGGCCGAAAGGAAACGATTCTCGGCATCTACCCGGATGACCTTTACGCCCATGTGACGCGCGAAAGTGTCCATGACTTGATCACCCTCGTTCAAGCGCAACAGCCCGTTGTCCACGAAGATACAGGTCAGCTGATTGCCGATGGCGCGATGCAGAAGTGCCGCAACCACTGAAGAATCCACGCCGCCCGACAATCCCAGTACGACTTCGTCCTTGCCGACCTGCTTTCGCACCGACTGGATCATACTTTCAACGATGTTGCCCGGTGTCCACAACGAATCGCAACCGCAAATATCGTGCACGAAGCGCTGCAGGATGATCCGCCCTTGGGTGGTGTGCGTGACCTCGGGATGAAACTGGATACCGTAAAATCCACGTGTCTCGTCGGCGATTCCTGCAAACGGTGCCGCCGGCGTTTCCGCAATCACTTTGAAACCCGGGGGTAATTTCGTAACGCGGTCGCCATGGCTCATCCACACGTGCAGCCATTCCGCACCGGTGTCTTCCTTCTCGTCCCGCAGGTCGTGGAACAATTTGGAATGTCCATGCATGCGCACCCGGGCATACCCAAATTCGCGTTTGTCGCCTGCTTCGACCTTGCCATCGAGTTGCGCCGCCATCGCCTGCTGTCCGTAGCAGATGCCGAGGACAGGAATTTGCATGTCGAATATTTCCTTTGGGGCGCGTGGGGTCTCCGCGAGGGTCACGGATTCCGGCCCTCCTGAGAGAATGATGCCGCGTGGAGCAAAACGGCGAATTTCCTCGATAGGGGTATCCCAGGAATGTAATTCGCAGTAGACGCCGGCCTCGCGCACTCGCCGCGCAATCAGCTGCGTGGTTTGGGATCCAAAATCGAGAATGAGAATTCGCTGTGAATGCGGGTCGCTCATATACGCCGCGGTCTACCTACTCGCGCTGATAATTCGGCGCTTCCTTGGTCACCATCACGTCGTGCACGTGGGACTCGCGGACGCCAGCGTTGGTGATGCGCACGAATTGGGTCTTGGTGCGCATCTCTTCAATCGTGGCGCAGCCGGTATAACCCATGCTGGAGCGCAGGCCACCCATGAGCTGGTGAATGATGTTGATCATCGGCCCCTTGTAAGGGACGCGACCTTCAACACCTTCCGGTACCAGCTTATCGCCTCGCGAGCCTTCCTGAAAATAGCGGTCGCTCGATCCCTCGCCCATGGCGCCGAGTGAGCCCATGCCACGATAGGATTTATAGGATCGGCCCTGATAAATTTCCACTTGCCCGGGTGATTCGTCGGTGCCAGCCAGCAAGCTTCCGACCATCACAGTGTGCGCCCCGGCGGCCAGCGCCTTGGCGATATCTCCGGAATAGCGCACACCGCCATCAGCGATGACCGGGATTGTTGAGCCTTTGAGGGCCCCCACGACATTCGAGATCGCCGTGAGTTGCGGCACGCCGACACCGGCCACCATGCGCGTCGTACAGATGGAGCCAGGACCGATGCCAACCTTGACGCCATCAGCTCCGGCCTCACGCAGCGACTTCGCCGCCTCGGCCGTGGCAATATTACCGCCGATCACCTGCATCTCCGGAAATTTCTTCTTGATCCAGCGCACACGGTTGAGCACGCCCATTGAATGGCCATGCGCTGTATCGACCACAATGACATCTACTTCCGCCTCCACCAGCCGCTCGATGCGCTCTTCCGTACTTTGCCCCACGCCGACAGCAGCGCCGGCGAGTAGGCGGCCCTTCTGGTCCTTGGCCGAACGCGGATATTCAGTGGATTTCTGGATGTCCTTCACCGTGATCAACCCTTTCAGGCCGAACTTATTATCCACCACTAGGATTTTTTCGATGCGGTGCTGGTGCAGAAGTTTCAGAATCTCGTCGCGTGCCGCCCCTTCCTTGACCGTCACCAGTTTTTCCTGCGGCGTCATGATGCGCGACACTGGCTCGTCGTAACGTGTCTCAAAACGCAAGTCACGGCTGGTCACGATACCTACAAGTTTATCGCCCTGCGTCACCGGAACGCCGGAGATATGATGGGCACGCGTGAGTTCCAGCACGTCCCGAATAGTGGTATCTGGTGTCACGGTGATCGGATTGCTGATGATGCCAGCTTCGAACTTTTTGACCCGGCGCACCTCGTCCGCCTGGCGGTCCGGGCTGAGGGACTTATGTATGATGCCGAGACCGCCCTCCTGGGCCAGGCAGATGGCGGCA
>DATCZH010000146.1:0-4968 GCA_036526015.1 Sulfuricaulis sp. | reverse complement strand
CGGGGCCAGCGGCTTTTTCTCCGCCCGCATGAAGATGGGCGCGACCTCGGACGTGTATGCCGTCGTCAAGGCCGGTGGCAAGCTCCACATGGCCAAGCAGAACATCAAGGTCACGGCGGGCGGATGCGGGGGGTAAACCTCACGTCATAACGATAACGGTAAACGAATATATCTGAGGAAAATGACATGGCAGACATTGCAACGAAAATCCGGACCAAAACCCGTGACGGCATAACTGACGTCCTGGTGTTAGTTGACCATCCGATGGAAACCGGGCTGCGCCCAGACCCCAAGGACAAGAGCAAGAAGGTTCCGGCACATTACATCCAGAAACTGACTTTTTCCGTGAATGGCAAGGAGGTCGCCTCCACCGATCTCGGTCCGGCGGTGTCGAAAGATCCGCTCATCGGAATCAAGCTGAAGGACGCTAAACCCGGAGACAAAATCAAGATCCACTGGAGCGACAATCAGGGGAATAGCGGTGGCGGGGAGGCCACTGTCGGCTCATAAGGAGCACCGTTTATCCCCGGTCCGTGAATTCACCAAAAGGAGAACCCGCGATGAAAAAAATACTACTGACTCTGGTTGCTATGGGTCTTGTCGCCGGAACACTGCCAGCCGTCATGGCTGATCCGGCTTCCGACCTCAAGCAATTCCAGGCGTTTTTCAAGAAGAAATTTCCAACCGTGCCATTCGATGAATTCGCGAATGGCCTCTATGCCCTGCCAGGCAATGAAGAATACCGGGAACAATGGGTTCTCATGAACGAATTCCCGCCATACGAATTCGGGCTGACCAACGGGATGAAGATGTGGGAGAAGCCATTCAAGAACGGCAAAACCTTTGCCAGCTGCTTCAAAAACGGCGGCAAGAACATCGCCCAGGGCTACCCTTATTGGGACGAGTCCTCGAAGATGATTCGTACCGCGGAAATGGACATCATGGATTGCGCAAAACGCAACGGCGAGGATTTCAACTTCTTGACCGCCGACTTGGATAAAGACACGAAAGCGCGAGTGCAGCTGGCCGAGGTGACGGCGGCTTTCTACAGCCTGTCACAGGGGCAACGCATCAAGATTGACATCTCCGCTCCCGGCGCCATCAAGGCCTACGAAGAAGGCAAGAAATTCTGGTGGCAGCGTCGCGGCCAGCTCAATTTCGCCTGCGCCCATTGCCATATGGATCTGGCGGGCCGGAACTTCGGCGGCAACCAGCCGCTCAGCGCGGCGCTGGGCCATCCCACGGGTTGGCCGGCCCAACGTATTGCCTGGGCCCGGATTGAGACCCTGCATCGTCGCTACGTGACATGCAACTCGCAGGTTCGCGCCAAGCCGTTCAAGCACGGCAGCGATATTTACAATAATCTTCAGCTTTATGAGACCTTCAATAGCAGCGGCCTGCCCCTGACGGCGCCTGCCATGCGCAACTAACATATGGCATGAGCCACAAAAACCCGGCGCTTTCACGCCGGGTTTTCTTTTTATGCAGTAGGGGAATATGTTGTAATTTCAGGGCGTCTTATAAAAAGTTTGGCCACCGATGGATGTTGTTTTTTGCCTATTTGCCTTTGGAGATTATCTAAACCTATGAGCCTATCCCGACGTGAATTTCTGCAACTGCTTGCCATGGGAGCCGCCGCCGGCTTGGTATTCGAAGGCGGACCGAACGGCCGCAAGGCGCTCGCCAGCGCCAGGAATCCGGAGAACCTATACGATGTGTCACCGTTTGGTAACGTGACGCTGCTGCACATGAGTGATTCCCACGCGCAACTTATCCCGACCTATTACCGCGAACCGAATATCAATATCGGTGTCGCGGCGTCCCGCGGGAAACCACCGCATCTCGTCGGTGAGGCCCTGCTGAAGCACTTTGGCATTAAACCGGGCTCAATCGAGGCACACGCGCTTACCTATCTTAATTTCGAAGACGCCGCGCGCCGATATGGCAAGATCGGCGGTTATGCGCACATTGCGACCCTGGTCAAAAAGTTGCGCGCTAGCCGACCCGGCCGTTCGCTGCTGCTGGACAGCGGCGACACCTGGCAGGGTTCCGCCACGGCGCTGTGGACCCAAGGGCAGGACATGGTGGATGCACAGAAACTGCTCGGCGTCGATGTCATGACAGGGCACTGGGAATTTACCTACGGTGCCAAACGCGTGAAAGAGATCGTGGAGAATGACCTCAAGGGTCAGATAGATTTTGTGGCACAGAACGTAACCGATGCCACCTGGGGCGAGCTGATTTTCAAGCCCTACGTGATCCGCGAGGTCAACAAGGTCCCGGTGGCCATCATCGGCCAGGCGTTTCCGTATACGCCCATCGCCAATCCGCGTTACATGTTCGAGGAATGGAGTTTCGGCATCAACGACGACCGCATGCAGAAAATGGTGGACGAAGTGCGCGGAAAGGGAGCGCAGGTGGTCGCTGTGCTGTCGCACAACGGCATGGACGTGGACCTCAAAATGGCCAGCCGCGTGCGTGGCATCGACGTCATTGTCGGTGGCCACACGCATGACGCTATGCCGGCGCCATCGCTGGTGAAAAACGCCGGTGGCAAGACACTGGTCATCAACTCCGGCGCCAACGGCAAATTTCTGTCCCTGCTTGATCTCGACGTCAAGAATGGCAAGGTATCGGATTACCGTTTCAAACTGTTGCCGATATTCGCCAACCTCCTACCCGCCGACGCAGAAATGTCCGCGCACATCGAGAAAGTGCGCTCGCCTTACGCCGCCAAGCTCGCCGAAAAACTAGCCGTGACCGAGGGGCTCCTCTACCGGCGCGGCAATTTCAACGGCACATTTGATCAGCTGATCGTGGAGGCCCTGCTCGCCGTGCAGGGTGCAGATATGGCTTTCTCGCCCGGCTTTCGCTGGGGCACGACCCTGCTTCCGGGCGACGCCATCACCATGGAACATCTCATGGACCAGACGGCCATCACTTATGCCACCACGACGCTTAATCATCTCACCGGCGAGCAGATCATGGTCGTCCTGGAAGACATCGCCGATAACTTGTTCCATCCCGATCCTTACTACCAACAAGGCGGTGACATGGTGCGCGTGGGCGGGCTGCAATACACGCTGGATCTCAACAAGCTGCATGGAAAGCGAATTCAGAACGTGGTGGTGAAAGGCAAGCCGCTCGATCCAACAAAAAAATACAAAGTGGCCGGCTGGGCCAGTGTCCAACCAATCGAAACCGGCACCCCCGTGTGGGATGTGGTTGCCGACTACCTGCGTTCCAAGAAAACCGTCAGCATACAACGCCCGTATACTCCGAAGATCAAGGGTGTGTCCGGCAACCCCGGATATACCGCCGTATAATCGCTTGAGCACCTGAAGACCGCCATAACACCTGGTGGTATCCGCTGAACGCCCTGAGGTAGAATGTGCGGCCTTTAGCGACCCAAGGGGTTTTCATCGATGTCCAGGAAGCATCCGATTATTGCCATCACCGGCTCGAGTGGTGCGGGCACCACCACCGTCAAACATGCCTTCGAGCATATCTTCCGGCGGGCGCAAATCAACCCCGTCATAGTCGAAGGCGATAGTTTTCACCGCTTCAACCGCATGGAAATGCGTGCGGCCATGAATCAGGCGGAGGCCAGCGGCAATCATCGCTTCAGCCACTTCGGTCCGGAGGCCAATCTTTTCGACGAACTGGAGAAACAATTCAAGGCATACGGTGAAACCGGCGGCGGGAAAAAGCGTTACTATCTCCACAATGACAGCGAGGCAGCGGAACAAAACAAGCGCCTCAATACGAACTTCAAGGCCGGCGAGTTCACTCCCTGGGAAGACGTCCCACGCGGCACCGATCTCATGTTTTATGAAGGCCTGCATGGTGGCGTGGTGGACGCCAAGGACGGGGTGGATGTGGCCAAGTGGGTGGACCTGCTCGTTGGCGTCGTCCCGATCGTAAATCTCGAATGGATTCAGAAGATTCACCGTGACACCGCAGAGCGTGGCTATTCGGCGGAGGCGGTGGTCGACACCATCCTGCGTCGTATGTTCGATTACGTGCACTACATCACACCTCAATTCTCGCGCTCGCACGTTAACTTCCAGCGCGTGGCGGTGGTGGACACTTCCAATCCGTTTATCGCGCGCGATATTCCGACCCTCGATGAGAGCCTGGTGGTCATCCGCTTTCGCGATCCCAAGAATGTCGATTTCCCCTATTTTCTCAGCATGATTCACGATTCATTCATGTCACGGCCCAATACCATCGTCGTTCCCGGGGGGAAAATGGGCTTCGCCATGGAAATCATCCTCACGCCGTTGATCCACGATTTGCTAGAAAAAAAGAAGAAATCCTAGGTATTTCCCCGTTTTCCCAGTCTAAAAAAAAGCCATATAGGCTCAATTCTTGCTGCTATCTTTATATGTTATGAAGAAGAAGATTCTTGTACAGGAGCTGCGCCTCGGGATGTACGTTTCCGAGCTGGACCGCCATTGGCGCGAGACGCCGTTCCTGTTCCAGGGTTTCGAAATCCAGTCCGACGAGCAGATTGAGGAAATCAGCCGTTACTGCAAGCATGTCTTTATCGACACAGAGCAGAGCAACATCGTTAAGACGAAGCCTGGTCCTGTCGCCAGTAACCCGGCAATGGAACAGAAACGCATTGTCAAACTGGAAAAGGTGCTCGACCGGTTCTCGCCGGGACACCGGCGTCCGCCACGGTATCAGGACGTCACCACTCTCGAGGAAGAACTCGGTCACGCCAGGGAAATCGTCACGGAAACCCGTGAAACTGTTTACGACATCATGGGCGATGTCCGACTCGGCCGCAGCATCAATACCACGGCAGCCAAGAAAGTCGTGGCGGACATGGTGGACAGCGTCATCCGCAATCCCGACGCGCTCATGTGTCTTAACCAACTCAAGGACAAGGATGAATACACCGCCTTGCACAGTCTGCGGGTTTGTGTGCTGGCGCTGGCCTTCGGCCGGCACCTGGATCTT
>DATCZH010000145.1:0-45214 GCA_036526015.1 Sulfuricaulis sp. | reverse complement strand
GAAGTGCGATTGCCGCCCGTCACCGAGCCGTCATCCCCCCTGCACGAAGCGATGCGCTATGCCACACTGGGCGGTGGGAAGCGCGTTCGCGCCAGCCTGGTCTACGCCGCCGGCCAGGCGGTAAACGCACCGGATGAAGCGCTTGACGTTCCGGCTTGCGCAGTGGAAATGATTCATGCCTATTCGCTGGTGCACGACGACCTTCCCTGCATGGACGATGATGATCTGCGCCGCGGCAAGCCGACCTGCCACAAAGCCTATGACGAAGCCACGGCCCTGCTGGCCGGTGACGCTCTGCAGTCTCTCGCCTTTGAAATCCTGGCGAACGATCCGGCACTGGCCGTCAACGATGCTCAACGCCTGCGCATGATCACACTGTTGGCGCAAGCGGCCGGCTCACACGGCATGGCCGGGGGGCAAGCGATCGATCTCGCTTCCGGCGGCAAAACACTGGCCCTGGCCCAGCTCGAAGACCTGCATCTGCGCAAAACCGGGGCGCTCATTCGGGCCTCCGTCTTGCTTGGTGCGCAGGCGCGCGAGAATCCGGAGACCGGCGCGCTAAAGGCGCTGGAAAGGTTCAGTCATGCCATCGGCTTGGCGTTTCAGATCACCGACGATATCCTGGACGTCGAGGGCAAAAAAGAGACACTGGGCAAGAATCCCGGCATGGACCACGCACGCGGGAAATTTACCTATCCCCAGTTGCTCGGACTCCCGGGGGCCAAGGCCCGTGCTCAGGATTTGCATGCGCAGGCCCTCGAAAGCCTCGCGCCTTTGGGGGATAATGGCGGTTTGTTGGCCGAACTGGCCGGATTCATCATTGAACGCCGCCAATGACCAAAAAAACCTCCCGCGCCAAACCCCTTCTCGAGACGATCAACAGTCCCGCCGACTTGCGACGCCTGAAGGAAGAGGATCTCCTCCCCCTGGCACAGGAAATGCGCACATTCTTGATCGACTCCGTCTCGCGCACCGGCGGGCACCTGGCGGCGGGACTGGGCACCGTGGAACTCACGCTGGCACTGCACTATGTCTACAACACCCCGGTCGACCGGCTGGTGTGGGACGTGGGTCATCAGACTTATCCGCACAAGATTATTACCGGGCGTCGCGAACAAATGGCCTCCCTGCGGCAAACCGGGGGGATTTCCGGTTTCCCCCGGCGCGAGGAAAGCGAATACGACGCCTTTGGTGTCGGGCATTCGAGCACGTCGATCAGCGCGGCACTCGGCATGGCAGTGGCGGCAGCGCGCACCGGCACCAAACGCCAGGTGGTGGCCGTGATCGGCGATGGCGCGCTGTCGGGGGGGCAGGCCTTCGAGGCGCTCAACAACGCCGGTAACATGGACGCCGACCTGCTGGTGATCCTGAACGACAACGACATGTCCATTTCGCCGAACGTCGGCGCCATGTCAAGTTATCTCGCACGTATCCTCTCGGGCAAGGTTTACACCCACATGCGTGAGGGATCGAAGACTGTGCTTTCCACCATTCCGCCGGTTTGGGAGCTGGCCAAGCGCGTGGAAGAACATATGAAAGGAATGGTGATGCCGAGCACACTATTCGAGGAGTTGGGATTTAATTATTTCGGACCCGTGGACGGGCACAATCTGCACGCGATGATTCGCATGCTCAGGAATCTGCGCAATCTTAAGGGTCCGCGTTTTCTGCACGTGGTCACGCGCAAGGGCAAAGGCTACGAACCCGCCGAAGGCGATCCCTGCGTGTATCATGGCGTGACGCCTTTCGATCCCGCCACCGGCAAAATGGAAAAGAAACCATCGGGCATCACGTATACGAAGGTGTTTGGTGATTGGTTATGCGACATGGCGGCGCGTGATGTGCGTCTTGTCGGCATCACACCGGCAATGCGCGAGGGTTCAGGCCTGGTGCAGTTTTCGCAGCACTACCCAAACCGTTATTTCGACGTCGGCATCGCTGAACAGCACGCCCTGACGTTCGCCGCCGGACTCGCCTGTGACGGCATGAAGCCGGTGGTGGCGATTTACTCCACCTTCCTGCAGCGCGGTTACGACCAGCTGATTCACGATATTTGCCTGCAAAACCTGCCGGTGTTGCTCGCCATTGATCGCGCTGGACTGGTGGGCGCAGACGGCGCGACGCATGCCGGCAGCTTCGATTTTTCTTATCTTCGCTGTCTGCCAAACATGACGGTGATGGCGCCCGCGGACGAGAACGAATGCCGCCGCATGCTCACCACGGGCTTCATGTTGAATGGACCCACGTCCGTGCGGTATCCGCGCGGTAGCGGCCCCGGCGTTCAGATCGATCCGGAAATGGAGCCGTTCCCAATCGGCAAGGCGGAGATCCGCCTCTCCGGCAAACGCGTGGCGCTCTTGGCTTTCGGGAGCATGCTTGCACCCGCCCTCGAGGCCGGTGAAGCTTTCGACGCCACCGTGGTCAACATGCGATTTGTCAAACCTCTCGATGAGGAAATCGTCGAACTAATGGCGCGTTCGCATGAGTTGCTCATCACGATCGAAGAAAACGTCGTTGCCGGGGGTGCTGGCAGCGCGGTGAACGAATATCTCATGACGGCAGGGATAAGGACACGCGTGGTCAATCTCGGGTTGCCCGATCACTTTGTTGAACACGGCGATCACCATTCCCAGTTGGCAAGTTGCGGCCTGGATGCGGCCGGAATCCGGCGCACGATTCTGCGGCATGTGAAGCCCGACGTCCCGGTTGTGCGTGAAACCGCCTAAACTTGACTGCATCACTCAACTACTCCATCATTAGCGCCCCTTGAGCGGTAGAGAGAGAATGACATGGTGACAAGACTGAAAAGCCGGCCCGAACCCGAGGAAGCAATTGCCGACGTGCAGAGCACGCCGGATTTGCGTCATCTTCCGATCGATAAGGTCGGCATCAAGGACATCCGGCATCCGGTGCTGGTGAAAGACCGTTCCCAGGGCGTTCAGCATACGATCGCGAGCTTTAACATGTACGTGGAGCTGCCGCACCGGTTCAAGGGGACCCACATGTCGCGCTTCGTGGAGATCCTGAACAGCCATGATATGGAAATCTCGGTCGAATCCTTCAAGGAGATGCTGGCGGAAATGCGTCGGCGCCTGGAAGCCGACACCGGCCACATCGAGATGAGTTTCCCCTACTTTATCAACAAGGCCGCGCCGATCTCCAGGGTCAAGAGCCTGATGGATTACCAAGTCAGCTTCATCGGCAAAATCACAGGTAAAAAGGACGTGATGACCATCAAGGTGGTGGTGCCAGTGACCAGTCTATGTCCCTGCTCCAAGGAAATCTCCCAATTTGGCGCGCATAATCAACGCTCGCACGTGACACTGACCGTGCGCACGAATACCTTCGTCTGGATCGAGGACCTGATCGATCTGGTGGAAACTAAGGCGAGCTGCCAGCTCTACGGACTATTGAAGCGTCCCGACGAGAAATACGTCACCGAAAAGGCCTACGAGAATCCCAAATTCGTGGAAGACATGGTGCGTGACGTCGCGGCGGAACTGAATGCCGATGATCGCATCGACGCCTACGTGGTGGAGTCGGAAAATTTCGAGTCCATCCACAATCATTCGGCCTACGCCATGATCAGGAAGGATAAGATTCAGGATAACTGATTTCTGTTCCGTCAGTTTACCACACGGAGAATGTACGATTTTGGCAAGACGGTAACCGCTGACACAACGCATGCTCCGCGCTTGTGCTGTGACCCTCCTGCTGCTTGGGCCTGATTCAATTCAGAGAAAATCTCCGATTTCAGCGCGTCGCCACTCGGCTTGCGTTACCTTCCATTCTCCCTGCTCGCGTACCAAGTTGATCTCGAATCGATGCAGGTCAGCTTGCAGGCGTTCGAGCTCGCCGACATTGGCAATTGGCTGACCGGCCATCGCCACCATCATGTCCGCTCGGGCATGATCGGGTGCGGGAAAAGCAATTTCGCGGATGCGTGTGAACAGATGAATTGTTTGATGGCGGAGGAAATAATAACGCAATATCCCCTCAATGGCCTTTTTATCCTGACCTTGGCTATCGGAGTACTTTTCTGAAATCATCTGTCGCAAGGTCCCGGCTTCTTTCTGTTCGGCGGCCGCCTCGCCTCGCTCGAGCAACGAGCGCACCTGCTTCTCGGGATTGTCGCGGTCGGACGAACAAGCGCCGCTCACGAGTGCGGCAACAAACAAAGTCGTCAACACCCAACCAATGGTTATAGAGCGCTCGCGTTCAGCCACGTCGGCGTCCCGCCAGCTTGCGGTATCGGAAGCAATCCACGGTATGATCGTTAACCATGCCCACGGCCTGCATGAAAGCATAACAAATCGTGGAACCCACGAACTTGAATCCCCGCTTTTTCAACTCCTTGCTCATGATATTCGATTCTTTTGTCTGCGCAGGAATATCCTTGAGCCGCCGACGTCGATTTTGCTTGGGGCGCCCGCCAACGAATTGCCAGATATAGCGGTCGAAACTGCCAAATTCTTTCTGCACCCGCAAAAACGCTCGGGCGTTCAAGATGGAAGCGCGGATTTTGAGACGATTACGCACTATTCCAGGGTCTCTCAAGAGCCGCTGGACCTTGGTGCTATTAAAGCGCGCGATCTTGCGGGGATCGAAATTGTCATAGACCTTGCGGTAATGCACGCGCTTGTTGAGGATTGTTGACCAGCTCAATCCCGCCTGTGCGCCTTCCAGAATCAGGAATTCAAAGAGCTTGCGGTCATGGTGAAGCGGTACACCCCATTCAACGTCGTGATATTTCCGGTAGAGCGTTCCGCCGTCGGCAGCCCAGTCGCAGCGGCGTTTCAAACATCCTCTCCCGTTCAGTTCAGTTGTTCTTGGCGCCCTGATCGATCCACTGCCTGATAATCTTGATCTTGTCAGCCGCAATCGGCGGCTGGCCCTTGGGCATGTTGATGCTGGGGTGCGCCTGGCGTTCCACCAGCAAAACCAGCGTGCTGCTGACAGCGGAACCGGCGACGACGATCGGGCCGAGCTTCGTGCCCTTCATCAGGCCCTCGTAGCTCTCCATATTGAGCCCGCTTTTGGCAAGGCCCTCGCCACCGGCTTTATGGCAGGCCAGGCAATTATCGCTCAGGATCGGAAAGACGTCCTTTTTGAAACTGACTTCCCGGGTGCAGCCAGCGCCCAAAACCAGAAACGCCGTCAGAACAGTCAGTGTTGGAATTTTTCGTAACATATTTATCTCCCCAATTAATCACCAATCATATTATGAATTAACACATTTCTGTAGTGAAAAATAAATGACATGTGTCAATAAAAAAACGCACACGCCAGCCCTCTCTTTAGGTGATTACATTTTCTCGCGCACCGGCTTGTTCTACAAGAGGGAAACCCCGACTGGATACAATGATTCATTGTGCGGTAGCGAATAAAACGTGTGCTTGTGGGCATTAACGTGTTACTCGGTCTTACGCTGCACATCGGGCTGACGCCCTACACCATTTTAGATTCGATCAGGCGTGAGCGCCTGCTCATCTCACACACGCCAAGCGCAACACCGACAGCGCTGTATACAGCCGATCCCGCGGCAAGAAACCGGCGGGCTATACGCTGGGCGCAGCCTATGCCATACCACACATTACAGCAATAAACTCATCGGCACGCTGACGATCGACGAACACGCATGACCAGCATTACTTCTAACCGCCCTATAGCTGGTGTACGCGGATCGCCTCTTCCTGCTCGATCTCCTCAAGCCGCGATTCAAGCTCCCTGATGGTATCGTCGATTTCGGGCATAAGCACATCCTCGAGTGCGCGCGCGCGTCGTTCGGTGCGCCGGTACTCATGTCGCAGGCGCTCAAGATTGGAGGCGTGCGCGGCGAGCGCGGCCGACTGCTGCAGCGTATCGAGAAACAACCGACGACAGTGTTCTGCCTCGGGAGATGGATTGAGCGCCACCTCCGTCTTCCCGAGGGATGCATCAAAAGAGGCCGTGAGCAGGTGCACACCCAGCAGGCGTTGTTCGCGCATGGTGAGCGCCGCGTTCTCCAGCGCCGCCGCGGGATAGACCTGAACGCCATGTAAACCGTGGTGCGTGACCGCCGCTCGCAGCGCGACCGCCGCGTTTTGCAAGGCCTCGCGAAATACGATCCATGCCGCCTCGTAGGCGCGCAGTTCGCGTAACATCTGCGCCGCCAGCAGCAGCCGCTTTTCGTCAAGGAACTCGTAGCCTTCGCGCATGGCACGACGTTCCTCGGCGAGTTCCAGTACGGCAGCCCGTGTCGGAGTAATCTCGCTCATACGTTTTTCTCAGTGATATGCGTGTGGATCTGCGCGTCGGACAGCCGTGTCAGCTCGCTCGGCGGGAACACACGCAGAATGCGCCAGCCGATCGCCATGCTGTCCTCGAGGCTGCGCGCCTCGGCCTGATTTACCAGCTGCTCTTCAAACTCACGCCCGAACTCGAGGTATTGCCTGTCTGCCTCGGCCAGGCCTTCCTCACCCACCACGCCGGCGAGGATGCGTACCTGCGCGGCGCGCGCATAAGCGGCGAAGAGTTGCGAGGCGAGCGCAGGATGATCAGGATGGGTGTATTTCTCGCCAGTGCCGTCCTTCATCAACCGCGAGAGCGAGGGCAGCACCTTGACCGGCGGGTAGATGCCGCGGCGATCGAGCTCGCGGTCGATGACGATCTGCCCTTCGGTAATGTAGCCCGAGAGATCCGGGATCGGGTGACCAATGTCGTCCGCCGGCATTGTGAGGATCGGCAGCTGCGTCAGCGTACCCGCATGACCGCGCAAACACCCGGCACGCTCGTACAGCGTGGCGAGATCAGAATAAAGATAGCCCGGGTAACCCTTGCGTGAGGGGATCTCGCCGTGGCTCGAGGAAACCTCGCGCAGCGACTCGCAATAATTGGTCATGTTGGTCAGGATCGCAAGTACGTGCTTGCCCTCCATGAAAGCGAGGTATTCGGCGGCGGTGAGGGCAAAACGCGGCGTGAGCAGGCGCTGGGTGCTTGAATCCGACGCCAGGTTGAGAAATAGCGCCGTGCGGGTAAGCGCACCAGATTCCTCGAGCGTGCGCCGGAAGTAATCCGCGCTTTCATATGGCAGACCGATACCGGCAAAAACGATGGCAAATTGCTCCGCATGCTCACCAGGAGTGATCTCGGCATTCTGTCGTTCACGCGACTCATGCGTCTCTGCACGTCGCAGGTGGGCGTTGATCGCGATTTGCGCCGCCATGCGATCGTGCGGCAGACCGCCACCGGAGAACAGCGGCAGCTTCTGTCCTCGCACGAGCGAGTTCATGAGATCGATCGTGGAGATACCGGTCTCGATGAAATCGCGGGGTGTGTCACGCTCGACCGGATTCATCGGCAGCCCCTCGATGCGCAGACGCCGGACAGCGGCGATTGGCGGGCCACCGTCGATCGCTTGCCCGACGCCGTTGAACACGCGCCCGAGAACGCCGGGACCGACCGCGAAGTGCAGCGGCTCACCGAAGAAGCGCACCCGCGTCTGCGCCAGGGCGAGCCCA
Source organism: Sulfuricaulis sp. (assembly GCA_036526015.1). Classification (GTDB taxonomy): domain Bacteria; phylum Pseudomonadota; class Gammaproteobacteria; order Acidiferrobacterales; family Sulfurifustaceae; genus Sulfuricaulis. The sequence goes on along the minus strand of DATCZH010000145.1, from coordinate 37,715 downwards.
CTCGTACTCTCCAGCACCTCGATTACCATGTGCTGTTCATCAAGCGTGGCCACGCGTCCGAGGCGTGCGCGACCGTCTACGCCGATGACTTCGACCGCCTCATTGAGCGCAGCCTCGACTGTGCGCTTGAGAAAGAGCAGTGGGCCTTCCAGACGGGTGGCCGCCGACTCAGCGATCAGCTGCGTGCGCATCGGCCTTGCTTACCCGGGTAAATGCCTGTTCCAGTTCGGTCGCAAGCTGCTCGTACTTTTCGAGCGCCTCTTCCGGCAGGTCTTCGCCCATACGCGCGAGCTTGCGATAGACCGGCAGATGCGCGAGCGCGCCTGGATCCATTCCCTCGGCCACGGCGGCCTCGGCCTGCTCAATAAAACGAGCCAACAATTTCATCATCGCCGTTTGTCGTTCGGGCGAACAATAACGGTCGCTCGGCGAATACGCCGACTGGCGCAAGAATGCCTCGTTGACCAGTTCGGCACAGGCAAGCACCACCTGCTGACGTGGCGGCATGGCGTCCTTGCCGATAATGCGCGCCATGCGATCGAGACGCGCCTGGTCTTCAAGCAATGTCAAGAAACGCCGGCGCAGCTCGGGCCAGCGCGCGTTTCCCGTTGCCTGCCACCAGGCGCCAAGCGGACCGACATCTTCGGAGTACGACTGCAACGGATGGATGGCGGGATAAAAGCGCGCTTGGGCGCGCTTCACGTCAAGCGCCCAGAAGCTGCGAATATAGCGTTTGGTGTGTGAGGTGACGGGCTCGGAAAAATCGCCCGACGGCGGACTGATCGAGCCCATGATGGTTACCGAGCCCTCGGCACGACTGAGCGTCGTCACGCGTCCGGCGCGTTCGTAGAACTCGGCCAAGCGGCTTGAGAGATAGGCCGGATAGGCGCCCTCGCCCGGCAATTCGCCGAGGCGCCCGGACACCTCGCGCAACGCCTCGGCCCAGCGGCTGGTGGAATCGGCCATGAGCGCAACATGCAATCCTTGGTCGCGGAAGTATTCGGCCACCGTGACACCGGTATAGATGCTCGCCTCGCGCGCCGACACCGGCATATTGGAGGTATTGGCAATGATCACTGTGCGCTCCATCAGCTTGCGTCCGCTGCGCGCGTCCTCAAGTTCGGGAAACTCCTCGAGCACGCCCGAGATCTCGTTACCACGCTCGCCGCAGCCGACATAAACGATGACATCGGCAGTACACCACTTGGCCAGCGTTTCGAGCAGGATGGTCTTGCCGGTTCCGAAGCCGCCCGGGATGGCGGCGCGCCCGCCGAGCGCGACCGGGAAAATGGAATCGACGATGCGCTGACCGGTCAGCAGCGGCTTGTCGTTCGCGAGATGTTCGATGACGGGCCGCGGCGCGCGCACAGGCCAGTCGTGGCGCATTGCCACTGTATATTCCTTTCCCTCTGCGCCGCGCAACGTGAGAAGTGGCGCATCCTCATCGACGCTGCCGGCAGCAGCTACCTGTATGACTTCACCGCCCTGGTTTGGCGGGATCAACAGCTTTTGCGAGCGTGCTTCGTTTGCCGCTGCGCCAGCGGTGCCGAACACCGCTCCGGATTCCAGCCGCTTGCCCGGCTTGACCGTCGGAGTAAATACAAAGGACAGAGGCGGCGCGGCGCGCAGGCCCGGCAACACATAAGGACTGCCGGTGCCGGCCAACGGGCGCAGCAAACCGTCGAAGATATTACCGAGCAGGCCGGGGCCGAGCGGCACCGACAGCGGCCGACCGCTGCCGTGGACCTCGACGCCAGGCTTGAGACCGGTCGTGTCCTCGTATACCTGGACAACAATCTCCTCGCCCTCGATACGAATCACCTCGCCGAGCAGGCGGGTCTCACCGACCTCCACCGCCTCACGCATCTGAAAAACACCCTCGGTCACGGCCCGCAGCACCGGACCCGAAATCCACCGGATTCGCGCGATGGTGCTCACTCGCCGACCTCCGCCAGCAGCCGCCCGTGGATCCCATCGTGGTCGGCGAGCAATCCCTCGAGCGTGCCGTCGAGACAGGCGCCACGCGCGCAAATCCGCAGACCAGCGGCGATATCGGCTCGTTCGTGAAATTGCAGCGCAACATCAAGTTCATGCGCAAGAGTGTGGGCGAGCTCGCGCCGTTCCGGCTCGGTCCAGCCGGGCGCGTGGAAAATATTCCATTGATTGGCCGGCAACACGCGGTGCGCCTGAGACACGAGCCGCGCGACCCAAGACGCGCGGGACGCGGTATCGCGCCAGCGCTCAATCAGCGCCGCACGCAGCGGTTCGGCCGCAGACTCGAGCATGGCGAACTCGCAACGTGCGCGATGCTGCCGCCGTGCGGTTTCCAGCGCCGCGTCGGCACGCGCGATTTCTCGACGCATGCCGCTGCGCAGGTCGACAATGGTCTGGTGCATGCGCTCGCGGCCGTGCCGGTAGGCCTCGGCAATAATTCCGCGGGCCTCGGACTCCGCGCGTGCGCCAATCGAATCGCGCGACTCGCGTTCATGGTCGGCGATGAGCTTGAGCATACCTTTCAGGGCGCTGTCATTCATGCTTTATGTCTCGATGCCGAGTTGAGCGCGCACCAGTCGAGAGAGATCAAGTGGCTGCTGGCGCATGCGGATGTCCGGCATCACCAGCAACAGTGGGCGTGCGGCGATCATCGCCCGCGATAACAGAGTCGGCGGCAGACACGCGGCGACCTCGGCCGTCAGCAGCAACAGGCGCGCCTCACGCCGCGCGGCCTCGAACACCTCGGTTTCCCTGCCCGATACCGGCACATTGACCCTCGCGCCGGCGAGTCGAAAGCCCGCGGCACTGACTTCATCTCCGATAAAGACGATATCGATCATCCGCCGAGCCGGTTAAGAATAAGAATGGAGACGATCAGGCCGTAAATGGCGATACCTTCGGCCAGACCGACAAGGATCAGCACCCGCCCGAACAACTCCGGCTTTTCGGTGATGGCGCCGATGGCCGCCGCCCCGACATTGGCAACGGCCACCCCCGCGCCGAGCGCGGCAAGTCCGGTGGCGGCGGCGGCAGCGGCGAAGCCCCAGCTCATCGCCTCGGCACCGATACCGGCGCCAACGGGCGACGCGGCCAATGCCTGCGGCCACCACCATATGAAGCTCGTGACGACGGTCATCATGCCGACGAACAGCGTCAGTATAAGGGCCCACAAGAAGCGTGTTTTCATGTTTCTTCCCTCAGTGGTTGGGATGGGGCGCCGCCAGCGGATGGAAGGACCGCCCTTCGGCGCGCAGGAAACGAATGAAGAACTCGAACAGCACGAGACGTGTGGTCTGGACCGAGACGACCAGACCCTCAAGCACGATAATGACGAGGTTGCCGATCACCAGGATCAGCGCGGCGGTGGCCGCGTGTCTCGCCGCATCGACCAGCGCCAGCACCGCCGCAGACAGCCCCGCGTGTGCCAGGGCAAAGGCCCCGACGCGCGCAAACGACAATGTGTTCACGACCAGCTGGAAACTGTGCTCGAGCACACCGCCCATTCCGGCCAACACAGCACTAACCTGGCGTTCGTGCAGCGTGTGACCGGCGATGTACCACACGATGCCGCCGGCGCTGACCCAGAACAGCACTGGATGCGCGACTCCCGCCAGCGCCCCGAGATACGCAACCAGCATGCCGGCGTCGCGTAGCAGCCAGTGTGAAAGCTCCCGGCGCCAGTATGCCTCAACACCTGCCAACATCAGGCCAAGCGCTAGCAGCACCGCGCCAAACAACAGCGGCACGAGCAGTACCGTGAGTGGCTGTGCCAGCGGATACAGCCACAGCGCGGGAACAAGATGTTCGAGCGCGAACACGCTGCCGAAAAGGAATCCGAACACCGTCGCCGCGGCGCCGCCGGCGATCAGCAGGCGCGCTATCGTGAAACGCTTGCGCAGCGCAAGTCCGACGGCGAGCAGTACCAATCCCTGGCCGACGTCTCCAAACATGTAGCCGAAGAGCAGCGGAACAATCAACGCAAGCAACGGGCTCGGATCGATTTCGTCACGTGAAGGCACGCCGATGGCGCGCGAAAACAGTTCAAATGGACGCGCCCACCACGGATTCGCCAGCACCAGCGGCGCCTGGGTATCGGCTGGTGGCGGCGGGAAGCGCAACAATGCGCGTAGCCTCGCGCGCTGTAGTGCCGCGGCGAGACGTCGTCCACGCATATCACTGGTCCAGCCGGTCAGCCATGCGAAATAATCCGTGGTCGGCAGCATATGCACCTCGGCGACAAACCAGCGCAAACGCTCGATCTCCGCAAGATGGCCCGCGAGCATATAGCGCTGATTGAACTGATCGAGCGTCGCGCGCAAGTGCTCAACACTCTGCTGCGCTTCCTTCATGCGTCGCGTAACCTGGGGCAAATTGTCGGCCGCGCGCGGCAAGAGCCAGCCCGGAATCCCGAGCCCGCTGCGCCGGCCCTTGAGCGCTACCGCCTGACGGTCGAGCGCTTCTACTGTTTCGCTCGGCCCAAGCACCAGCACACAAGCTTGGTCTCTGAGCAGAAAGTGTCGTGCCATCACTTCCGGCGGCACTGGGAGGTTCACACCCGGTGGAAACACGTACAACCTTCGAGCGAGCACATTGTCAGGTCGTCGCAATAGAGAGAATTGCAGATCGCTGTCACTGAAACGGCTGAACAGTTCGTGCCAGATCTCAAGTTCCTGCAACGTCTGTTCTCGCGCCTGCAATGCACGGATCACAGGATCGGCGACCTCGCGCCAAGCGACGATGGCGGCGAGTGCGCGCTCGAGCACCTGACGCGGTACGCCGTCGACGGCTTCAACGCGCCCTGCCGGACGCGGCCAGTAACGCTGGTACTGCGTGGAGAGTTCGGCGAATTGATCGAACAGGGGTTTGAGTTCGGCAAGCGGCGCGCTCGAGCGCGGACCGGGGTGGAGTTCCAGTTCAACTGCGCCGGTTGTCGCCAACGCCTCGAGCGCCCGTGCCGCATCGTCGTGCGCCACCAGCACCTCGAACCAGCGCGCGGGCAGGGACCGCAGCATCAGCGCACCCCCGGCTCAAAAATCACGCGGCTCACGAGTGCACCGCGCACCTCGGCGAACTCCAGTATCACCAGCAACAGATGTGCAAAGATTGCCGCCGGTTCGAGAAAACGGCGACGGAATTCGAAAGTGAGCGCGTTCTCCAGCCGGCGCCGGATCACTGAAGAGTCATGCACCGTGAGCTCGAGCGCGCGAGCCGCGGCCTCATCGAGCGCGGTAAGGACAAGCCTCGCCAGTCGCTCGAGATGCACCATCTCGCCGCGCGCCAGCGCCGGTAAGCGCAGACGCCATTCGACCAGCCAGCGCTCAATCAGGGTATTACCCTGATCTCCACGTGCTATTGCGGCAAGTTCGCCCTGGGCCAGCACAGCGGCGCGCTGTCCCGGCTCAACCGCAGCGATCGATCGCAGCCGCGGTTCGTCCCGCATCCAGCTCAGGGCCGCACCGCCGTGTAGCAGATAATCGAGCGCCGGCAGTTCGATCAGCGCCACTGTCCAGTGCACCGCGGGGCGTAGCGCTGGTGGGACCCATCTAGCGACCTCGGCGATACGCCCGCGCAAGTTGTCTCGCAGCAACTGCTCGATATCGTGCTTGGTTGAGATGGAGCTGATGTTGAGCAGCCAGGGGCGCAACGCCGTGCGGCGCGCCTGCTCGAGAAATCCGCGGAACGCGGCCGTGGCCGACAGCATGCGCCAAGTGGTTTCATTCGCCAGTGTACCGTGGCGTGCCTGGGTACGCGCTTGGGCGTAAGCGAGATTGGAGGCACCGATCATTCGTCGCCTCCGGTCAGTTCAACTGCCAGCCGCGCAATGGCCACGCGTAGCTTCTGCTGGCGATCATCGGCTTCAACCGGGCAGGCAAGGACCTGCTCCGCCTTGGAACGCCGTGCAGCGACCTCCCTCTCCACCCAGGTACGGCACCGCACACGCAATTTGCTGGAACGCGCATCGGCGCGCTCTTCGATATGCCGCGCGTGCAACCGAGCCTTGGCAATCAGCTCGACGGCTTGTTGCTCGGCGTGCGCGACTCCTTTCAGCGCTTCCTGTTCGGCAGCCAACACCCGGTTGATAGCCTCATCGGCACTGTCCTCTCTGTGCTCTTGTCGACTGATCCGTGCCATGACGTGAGATGTGACTTGGAGCGTGAGCTGAACTATTTTCTTCCGCCGGACGGCAGGAATTTGTAGAAACGTTGGTTGAGGTAGTCCACGACTTCGGCAATCTCTTCCTCGCCCCAAGGTAGCTTCTCCTCTCTCGACCAGCGCCGAACCCAACCTTCCAGCACCCTCAGCGAAACGACGCGACGATTCTCGCGCACGTGCACGACGCTGACGTGGCAATGGGTGCAGTGGTTTTCATACAGCATCCGGCCGCGAGAACCCACGATGGGAGGTGAGTGGTCCGAGTTTCCCGATTTCTCTACGGGGATGGGCATCGAAGGCCCTGGCGCCTGACCTTCAGGCGCGACTGCCGCCCTCACTGGCAGGGATGCCAGTGCCATAACCATTGCCAGAATAAACCAAGAAGTCATATCAGTTATCCGGGCGCTTTGATGATGGCCATTAGAAAGAGAATCCACGCCGCGATAAACGCCAGACCACCGAACGGCGTCACCATTCCCATCCAGCGTATACCAACTACGCTCACGAGATAAAGACTCCCGGAAAACAGAAAAATACCCGCCAGCATCAACCACCCGGCCCATTTCAGAAAGACCGAATCAACTATTTGCGCCGCCACGACCCCGACGACCAGCAATCCCAGCGAATGAAATAAATGATAATGCACACCAGTCTGGAATAGCGTCAGCATTTCCGTCGTTATCCGGGCCTTTAATCCATGCGCTCCAAACGCTCCGAGCATGACGACAAGTGCCGCATTGATGCTGCCGAGAATGAGAAATAGTTTTGCAGAATGCATATGGCTATTGCTTATGTCTTTTTATAATTCAAAAAAAGGGGGCTAATCCCACTTCTCTAATTTCCTATAACTCTATTCCAAAGTGACCTAACACCAAGATCATAAGCCAATACGAAAACACGGTTAGGCCAAGAGATACAATCATGCTGACGTAAAAATCGAAACCATTCTTCAAAAGCAAGGGAAGGGCAATAAACAGCATCAGTGAAGGCAAGACCAGCCAGAAGACACTGGATGACAAGGCGCTAACCTTGGACACATCCTTCGTGTCTATATAAAGCCAGATCATGGCAAGCACGGATATCAAAGGAATCGATGCCAGGATTGCTCCGGCAAAGGAGCTACGTTTGGCGATCTCGGAGATCAGAACAATCAATATCGTGGTGATTGCAATCTTTATGATGTAGTAGCCCATTCAGATGATTTCTCCTGTTTCCGCCTGATCCTGGTGATGCAACTCCAAGCATGTTTGTGTTTCTCGCCTTTGGAGTCAAGCGGTGTACTGAGAAAGGTTGGTATATTCATAAACCGTATAGTGCATTTGAGCACCGCATGGCTTTGGGCATGCGCCCCGAAGGAGGCACCAACGCGACATTGGTGTTAGTCCCTCGCGGTTGGGATACCGCGTTGGGACGGCGTCGGGTCTCAAAGCCGCAGATGTGAGGAGAAGTGCGCCTTATGGGCGGCCTTCTCTTGGGTTTCTTTTTCTTGGCCAGACAAGAATAAAACACTTACCTGCGATGCAGGAAACCGCAAGTGAACACACCGCTGCAGGCGGGTTGACATAAATAAATATGAATTTCCGCCTTTCGCGAAAATGACAACAATAATTAATAGTAATACGCGCCTCTTACATAAATTAATTTCCCGGTACGGGCATAAGCCGAAATCCCTGACACCGGCACGCCTCCGTATTCCGTCCCGCGCTCGCCCAAAGGCAGATTCAGCCCGGCCATCAACTGCACATCCTGCAGCCAGTCATACATTCCGCGCAATTGAAAATATTTGCTGCCGTCGTTCAGGTTCGCGATGAGGTTGCTGTGGAGGTTGAACAGTGGGTGCAGCTCGACTTGCAGGCCAAACGCGGCGTAATCGCGGGCCAGCGTAAACAGCTCGCCGCGGGCGATGCGCTCAGTGAGCGCCATATTGGGCGTCGCATAATCTGCACGGTTTGCTTCGCCCACGCCGTTGCGGAAATACTCGATGTAGCCATACACGTTCTTGCCCGCCCAGGTCCACGAATAATCCATGTTACTGACGAGCGAGTTGAACCTGCCGCCGTTTTCCAGATCGGTGACACTCGCATCCAATCGCCACACCGCCCCACCGATGCTTTTCACCATCCCGACACCAGCCAGGTTCTCGCTATAATGGCGTGCGACCAGAAGATCGAAATCCGTGCCTGAGAGACGCGCGCGAAATTTAACGGCATAGGTGCTCTGGCTGCCCTCCACGCGGTGTGTGGCCGGATCGCGCCGCGGCAGCACTATCGCCTGCACATCGTCTCTGTGACCCACCCGCCACTGACCATAAAACATGTCATCACCGGTTTTGTAATCCTTGTCGATGGCGATGGGTGAAAACGGATTGACGAAATCGAGCGGCTGGAACACCAAGCCGTTGCCCCAGCTCACCGCCTGGCGCCCGAAGCGCAGTGTCTGGCGCGCATCGCCGAGGCCGATGGCAAGCCGGTCGAGCCGGTGCACCGCCGCCTGGCGCCCCCGGTCGGTGGTCACCTGCGTCAGATCGAACAGCCGCCGGCGGTCATCTGGCAGGCCACTGGCCGGCCCGGTCAGCGGAAACCCCGATGCGGCGATACGGCGGCGGGCTTCAAGGGTATCGCCGTGCACCGCGAGCAACTCGTAATGCACGGCAAAATCCCATGCGCCCTCGCGCCGCTCCGCCTTCAGGCGCAGATCGAGATCCTGGTCATGCGCCGGATCAGCGCCGAAAACCGCGAAGATATCGTCCACGCGGTAGTCGGTATGAGTGTACTGGTATTTCACGTGGCCGCCGAATTTCCCGTCTTCCGCCCAAACGCCCGAAACCGGCACAAACCAGCTCAAACCCGGGACCAGAAAGCTCAGGACTAGGAAGCGACTGGCATTACTCGCGCCGCACATCATTCACGATGCTCCCGTCATGCAATGTGATCAGCCGCCGCGAAAAATCCATCACCAGTTTATCGTGCGTGGAGAAAATAAACGTGACGCCATGCTCCTGATTCATGTGCCGCAGTAGTTGCATGAGATTCTCGGCGGTTTTGGAATCGAGGTTGGCGGTTGGCTCGTCCGCCAGCACCAGCGACGGCTCCGAGACGATGGCGCGCGCCACGGCCACGCGCTGCTGCTGCCCGCCGGAGAGCTCTCCCGGCCGGCGATCTTCGAGGCCGTCGAGTCCGACCTCCTTCAGGATCTCGCGCGCCTTCGCGGCGCGCTCCGCCACCTCCATGCCCTGCAATTGCATGACGAATTCGACGTTCTCCCGCGCCGTGAGCACCGGAATCAGGTTATAGGCCTGGAACACGAAGCCGATCTTGTGCAGCCGCAGCGCGGCGAGTTCGCTCTTGCCGAGCTGGTCGACGCGCTGGCCGTCCACAGTGATCTCACCGGTCGTGGGCCGGTCGAGGCCGCCAATGAGATTGAGCAGCGTGCTCTTGCCGGAGCCTGAAGGACCGGAGAGACACACGAAATCCAGCCGCGGGATATCGAGGTTGATGTCAGTCAGCGCCTGGACCGCGACCGCCTCCTGGCGGTAGACCTTGCTGACGTTATGGCAGATGACGGTATGTTCCATGGTCACACCCGCGTGATCGCTTCCACCGGCACGTGCCGCGCCGCGCGCCACGCCGGGTACAGGCTGGCGGCCAGGCCCAGCACGAACACCAGCAGGTTCGCGGCGGCCACGTCACCGGACGACCAGGCCGGGTAGATGATCGGCGCAACGCCCATCAACTCCATTCCCGCGGCGACGCTGGTCAGGTCGATACCATCGCGCAGCGCATACACCGTGCCGGCGGCCACGAGGTTGCCGATAACCAGCGCCAGCGCCAGCAGGATAAGCGACTCCACCAGCACCTGGCCGAGGATATGCGCCGGCGGCATACCGAGTGACTGGAACAGGCCGAATTCGCGCGTGCGCTCGAACACCGCCATGAGCAAGGTATTGACCAGCCCGAACGACATGGCGGCGAACACAATGGCGTACCAGATAATCAGGATCACGTCGGTAATCTTGCGCGTCAGCACCAGCAGCGGTTCCAGCACCGTCCACGGCTGGACGCCGAGTCCCGGCACGGTGGCGCGCAGGCGCGCGAGCGGTTCCTCCAGCCGGTCGCGATCGGCGGTCATCACCGCCACTTCGGTAATGTGGTCGTCGAGCTTCAGCATTTTCTGAGCGGTGGCGCGGCCGATGAATACGTAGGCCTCTTCCATCTGCCGTGGCTGGGTATCGAAGATCCCGACCACGCGGAAACCGCGGTCCGCGACGCGATTGTTCACGTCCTGGCTCATCAGCACCACGCGCCGGCCGAGACCGGTCTCCAGGCGCTCGGCCAGTTTGCGCCCGAGCAGCAGGCCCTGATCGTCGGGAGATTCCAGCAAGCGACCATCGGTAACCGCGGTGGCGATGAATGACAGGCCTCGTTCGCGCTGTGGTTCGATGCCGACCAGGGTCACGCCAGCCGACTCGCGCTCACTGGAGATGACGGCCGGAACGCGTACGCGTTGTGCCCGGGCCGTGATGTTCTCGCCCGTCAGCGCTGTTTCCAGCGCCGGTGGCGGGATGAACCGATGCTCGATCACCGGGTCATCGCGGAACGCCGCCACGTGGATCTGGATATGACCGGTGAGATTCAGGATGGATTTGTCCAGCTGCTGCTCCATGGAGCCGCGGGTGATCGCCGCAATGACAATCATGGACCACACGCCGAGCACGAATGCGAACAGGATCATGAGCGTGCGGCGAGTGTGGCGCCACAGATTGCGCCAGGCCAGGGTCAGGAGCAGCGGCGTGCGCCATTCAGACGGCATGGATCGCCTCCACCGGATGCAGCTTGCGGATACGCAGCGCCGGGTACAGCGCGGCGAGGATGGTAAACACGAAGATCACCGCCGGCCCGAGGGTGAAGCCGGCCAACGACAGTTTGGGGTGGATCACACCGGGCAGGCCGAACTGGGCATAGATCTCCTTCATGCCGGGGAAGGTAAAACCCTCGTAATGCAGGTACACGGCGATACCGCCGCCGAGCAGCAGGCCGATGCCGAGCCCCAGCAGGGTCAGGTACACCGATTCGAGCAGCACGGTCATCCCGATGCGCAGCGGGCTGCTGCCGAGCGCCAGCATGATGCCGAATTCGCGCGTGCGCTCCAGCACGCTCATCAGGAACGTGTTCATGATGCTCAGCGTCACGATGAGAATCAGCGCGATGTAAGTAATCCAGTTCTGCACCATGTCAGCTTGGATCAGCTGGCGCAGGCCCGGAATCAGCTGTTCCCAGTCGAGCACTACGAGACCGGAACCGGGCGGAAGCTGCGCACTCACCACGGCCTTGGTCTGGGGAATGGTTTCATGGCTCGGTCCGCTGACCACGATCGTGTGGGCGTCGTCGCTCATGGTAAACACTTCCTGAAAGGTCCGAAGCGGCAGCTCTACGAGATGACGATCGAGCTGCGGGTTGCCGCTGTCGAAAATGCCGACCACCGGCACGATCGTGGCGGCAATCGAGCCGTCCTTGCCGCTGCCGAGCAGGGTCAGCTCGTCACCGACCTGGAGCTTGAGATTGCGCGCGAGCGCGACGCCCAGCACCGCCTCCTGGGCGTGATCCCCGGACAGGTAGCGCCCCTGTTTGATGAGACGCGGCAGCGTGGATACCCGGGACTCGAAGGCCGGCTCCACACCGATCACCGGCACACCGTAGCTGCGCGAGGCCGTCGAAGCGAGCGCAAAACCCTGGGCGCGCGCCGCCACGCCGTCGAGGCCCGTGGCAGCACGCAATCGCGTCGCCAGCGCCTGGGCCTCGGGCACCGTGACACGCATTTGCGGCTTGGCGTGGTAGCCTGCGCGCTGTACCTGCAGCTGGCCGGTGAACACCCGCAGGCTGGTATCGATCATCATGTCGTAGGCGCCAAGCTGCAGGGTGATCATGAACACCAGCAACATGGTGGCGAAGGCAATGGCAGACGCAGTGAGCCAGGTCCGGCGTGAATGCCGCCATAGATTGCGCCAGGCGAGTCGCGGCGTGATCATGGCTCACTCCCGCGGATTGCGCAGGTGGGACAGGGTAAACGTTCCGGCGGCGATCGGAATGCCGAAACGCACCTCCTTCGTCACCACCTCGGTCCATTCGCCGGGCCGGTCCACGCGCTGCATGCGCTCGCGCGCCGCCACCAGCTTGCCGCCCATGGGCCGGATCTCGGACGTGACGAGCTGTTTCACCAGCACATCCTGCTGATCGTAGAATGAGTGCTCCAGCATGATCCAGTCGTCGCGGATTTTCACGACTTCGCGGCCCCAGACGACCGGAGCCGCCTCCTTCGGTATCGACTCGATCACGTAGACCGTGCGGCCGTCGTGCGACTCTTCGCGCAGCAGCTTGTGGGTGTATTGCTCGATCAGCTCGTCGGCCTTGGCCAAGTCGTTGTTGGAAAAATCCGAACCCATCCAGCTCTGGTTCATCATGCTCGAGGGAATCTTGATCACGCGGTTGATCTTGGGCGTGAAGCTCCACATCTCGTTGTCGAGCAGCAGCGTGGCATTGCCGGCATCCTTGGTCGGCGCCGTGACACGCACCAGCGACTCCTTCTGCCCGTGGGTCCAGACCCGGATGGTCATGGTCCGTTCCCAGTCCGGGCGGCGAATGGTCATGTCAATGACGGAATAGGAGGAAGTGTCGCGCCAGTAATCGATGGCGAGCTTCACAAGGGTTGCCGCATCTTCAGGCGGTGCTGCGACGGCTATGGCGTTATGGAAGAGCAATGCGACCAGAAAGCATTGCCATTGTGCAACCGGAAAGAGGTGCCGCTCTGCTTCCATGGCCAGGACATTATTGCCCGCAACCTGAGTTTTCACAACGCAGGGAATTTCTCAGGAATCAGATAATAGGTCTTCAGCCTGTCAGAAGGCTCTGATATAGCGCCTTATCTCTGGCGCTGAAGCAACACGCAATAATTTCTGTAAATTTATTCTCATACTCCCGCATAACCATGATGGCTGTTTCCGCCGCCTTGTCTTTCGGATACCCATACACTCCCGTGCTGATCCCCGGAAACGCAATGGATTTCACTCCGTGCTTCAAAGCGAGTTTAAGAGAACTGCGATAACAGTTCGCGAGCAGCATGGGCTCGCGCGATTGGCCACCATGCCACACCGGCCCGACAGTATGAATGATCCACTTCGCGGGGAGTTTGTAACCGGGTGTGATTTTGGCCTCGCCGGTGGGACAGCCGCCGAGGGTACGGCACTGCGCCAACAGCTCGGGTCCGGCAGCGCGGTGGATGGCGCCGTCCACGCCCCCGCCGCCGAGCAGCGATTCATTGGCGGCATTGACGATGGCGTCAACTTTCAGTGTCGTGATGTCGGCCTGGATCGCGCGGATCATCGGGCGAAGTCACATTCAGGGTTTCGCGGGGGCTTGTCCGGCGGGTGGGGGTGGCGGATCCATCAGCGCCGGCACATGTTGCAGGGGGGATTCAGTGCGCGACGGTGCCTCGCGTTTCATCAGGCCGCTTTCATCCGGGCGCGGTGCGGATTCGCGTGCATGCGGAGACAATTTCACCGCTTCACGCTCCGGCCGCTCGGCGCGCCCAGGCGGTGTTTCTTTGTTCTCGGTTTCGACTTTTTCAACCTGCTCTGCCTCGGCGGCGTACGCAGGCACGGTCATGAATACCAGGAGGAGCATCAGAAGGAGTTTGAGAGTTTGCATGGTTCGTCCCACCAAATGATCTAGCTTACAAGATAACCCAAAGAGTGCGTGACCGGACACCTTCACCGCATCAGCGGCTCACCGGTCGCGACCGGCGTGCTATTTGACGACGCGCAGGCCCGGTCCCTTGCCCGGCGGCTTGTCTTCCGGCCCGGGCGCTTGGGAGTCCCCGGCCGGCAGTTCCGGAAAGGTGATGCCCTGGCTGTTTTCGCGCGCATAAATCGCGAGCACCGCGGCATGCGGGATTTCGACACGCTGGCTCTGCGCCCCGAAGCGTGCGGAAAATCGCAAGGCGTCCTCACTGAATTCAAGCTGTTTCACCGCGCTCGGATGAATGTTCAGCACGATACGGCCGTCCTGCACGTAATTCATCGGAACCTTCACACCGTTCGCGGTGGCGTCCACCAACACCTGTGGCGTGAACTGATTATCCACCGCCCAGTCATGGACGGCGCGCATCAGATAGAGTTTGATCGGGGTCATGCGCCACGGGGCTGTGCGCGGTTTGGCCGATGCTTCACCGCTTGGAGGAACGCATCGCCTTTTCCGCTTCGGTGAGCGACAGCTTGAAGGACTTGCGCTGGAACAATTTCGCGCTGTAATCGAGAATGGGTTTGGCCTGCCGTGGCAGGTCGATGCCCCAGTGGTCCAGTCGCCAAAGCAACGGCGCAAGCGAGCAGTCCACAAGTGAAAATTCCTCTCCCATGGCGAACGGCTGCTCCTTGAAGATCGGCGAGATCACCGTCAACCCGTCGCGCAGCGCGTGGCGCGCACGCGTGGCCGATTTCTTGTCACCGCCGCTGATGGTTCCGATCAGGCCGTACCAATCACGGTCAAAGCGCACCAACATCAGCCGCGCGCGGGCGCGCGACACCGGGTCCACCGGCATCAGCGGTGGGTGCGGCAGCCGCTCATCAAGATATTCGTTGATGATGTTGGATTCGTACAGCACCAGGTCACGATCGACCATGGTCGGCACCTGGTTGTAGGGATTAAGCTCGCCCAGCTCGCGCGGCTTCTTGTTGACGTCCACGTCCACAATCTGGCACTCAATGTCCTTCTCGAACAGGACAATGCGCGTGCGGTGGCTCCAGGGATCGGTGGTCCCGGAATACAGCGTCATGATCGGCTTGCGCGCTGCGGGTGTGGACAAAACGTTTTTTTCCGTCATAAGGCTCCCGAGTGGCGTGTCGCCGCAACCAGTGAATGAGCCTTTAGGCTCATTGGATGTCCTTCCAGTATTCCTTCTTCAAGAGGTAGGCGAACACCAGGAATACCGCCAGGAAAATGAGCACGTAGATGCCGATCTTGTAGCGCACCAGTTTGGCTGGCTCGCCGAGATAAGTGAGGAAATTCGTGAGGTCACGCATGGCACGGTTATATTCCTTCGGGTCCATGTTCCCGACGCGTTCGATCTCGAACCGGTCGAACACATCGACGCCGTGCTCGTCCTTCTTGACCACCGCACGCTGGTCGCCCTGCCATTCATAAAGCACGTGCGGCATGGCCACGTTGGCAAACACCACGTTGTTCCAGCCGGAAGGTGACTTGCTGTCACGGTAGAAGCTGCGCATGTAAGTGTAGACCCAGGCAGGTTTGCGCGAGCGCGCTATCAGCGAAAGATCGGGTGGCGCCACGCCGAACCATTGGCGCGCATCTTCCTTGGGCATCACCGCCTTCATCAGGTCGCTAACCTTGTCGGCGGCGAACGTCAGGTTTCCCTTCACCAATTCTTCGCTGATGCCGAGATCGTGCCCCATGCGGTTGTAGCGCATGTACGAGGCGCTGTGACAGGACAAACAGAAGTTGATGAAGATGCGCGCGCCATTTTGCAGCGAGGCTTTGTCGGCAAGATCAATGTTAACGCGGTCGCATTCGACGGTGCCGCAGGACTTGTGACCACCCGCGGCCAATGCACCGGCCGGCAGACCGAGGATAACCAATAGTATCAGGAGCTTTCTCATTTCCAGGTCACCCTTTCCGGCACCGGTTTAATCTTGTCGAACTTGGTGTAGAGAGGCATCAGGAAGAAAAATGCGAAGTAGAGCACGGTGAAACCCTGTACCCAGAAGACGTTTTTGAACCAGAACAGGCTTACCACTTCCGGGCTCTTGGTTCCCAGGTAGCCCAAAATGATGAAGCTCACTACGAACACGCCCAGCGCCGTTTTGTACATCTTGCCGCGGTAGCGAATCGACTTGACGGGCGAGCGGTCCAGCCATGGAAGGAAAAAGAAGATCACGATGGACAGCCCCATAAAAATCACACCCCAGAGCTTGGCGTCAATCCAAAAGAAGTTGTAGACATTGGCGCGCAGAATCGAATAGAACGGAGTGAAATACCACAGCGGAACAATCTCTGACGGGGTCTGAAGAATATTCGCCGGGACGAAGTTATCGGGTTCGAGGAACCAGCCCCACAGCTCCGGCGCGAAAAAAATGACGGCGGCGAAGATCATCAGAAACACCGTTATACCGACAATATCCTTCACCGTGTAATACGGGTGGAACGGGATGCCGTCGACCGGGAGGCCGTTTGCACCCTTCGTTTTCTTGATCTCGATACCATCCGGATTGTTCGAGCCGACCTGGTGCAGGGCCACAATATGCACGAACACCAGCGCCACTAGGATCAGCGGAATGGCAATAACGTGGAACGCGAAAAAGCGGTTGAGCGTAGCATCGGAAACCACGAAATCACCACGGAGCCATTCCGACAGCGCCGGACCGACTACCGGGATCGCGTCGAACAACGAGACGATCACCTGTGCACCCCAGTAGGACATGTTGCCCCACGGCAACAGGTATCCCATGAAGGCCTCCGCCATGAGCGCTATGTAGATGAACATTCCGATGAGCCAAACCAGCTCGCGCGGGCGGCGGTGCGACCCGTAAAGCAAAGCGCGAAACATGTGCAGATAGACCATGATGAAGAAGAACGACGCGCCGGTGGAATGCATATAGCGGATCAGCCAGCCCCATTCCACGTCACGCATGATGTACTCAACCGAAGCGAACGCCAACTCGGTATCCGGTTTGTAATGCATGGTGAGGAAAATACCGGTAACGATCTGTATCACCAGCACCAACAGCGCAAGCGACCCGAAGTAGTACCAGAAGTTAAAATTCTTGGGCGCATAATATTCGGCGAGATGTTCCTTCCAGACCTTGGTTAGGGGAAAGCGGTCGTCAATCCAAGTCAGCAGCTTTTCCATCACGCGGCTCCTCTCTGGTCGGCGCCAATGATGATGCGTGTGTCGGAGAGATAGGCATGCGGTGGCACCACCAGGTTGGTGGGCGCGGGAACGTTTTTGTACACACGGCCCGCGAGATCGAACTTGGAACCGTGGCAGGGGCAGAAGAATCCGCCCTTCCAGTCGTCGCCGAGGCCCGAGCCGGCACCGGCCTCGAGACGCTTGTCCGGGGAACAGCCAAGA
The DNA here is from genome assembly GCA_036526015.1 of Sulfuricaulis sp. Classification (GTDB taxonomy): domain Bacteria; phylum Pseudomonadota; class Gammaproteobacteria; order Acidiferrobacterales; family Sulfurifustaceae; genus Sulfuricaulis. The sequence continues at coordinate 20,432 of DATCZH010000145.1, read as the reverse complement.
TGGGTGCAGATACCGACCAGCACAAGAATTTCCGGCTTGATCGAGCGCGGCTCATTTTGCGCATAAGAGGGCTGCTGATCGACGACTGTGGATTCCGGATCGACAAGAAGCGGATCGACTTCGTGGAGGGACTTCAACATTTCCTGCGTCCGTCGCAGAATCCACACCGGTTTACCGCGCCACTCGACCGTGAGCAGCTGACCGGGTTCCATTTTGCTGATGTCGATCTCGACCGGTGCGCCGGCGGCCTTGGCGCGGGCGCTTGGGAGCATACTGAGGACGAAGGGGGTGACCGCCAATGCCGTTCCAACCACTCCTAATCCGCTGGTGATCGCCAGTAAGCGCCGACGGCGCGGATTAACAACCTCATCACTCATGAATCCCCCTCAATCTGGTGGAGCAAAAAACAGAAAATCACGCACAAGGGCGTAATTTTCTTAAGATCTTAAGATGAATCGCCAATGAATCGTTACAAAATCGCCAATCCCTGAAAAACGGCGCATAGGATTATATATCATCTCTGCCGGAGTCAAGCGCTTAGATCAATTTGCGTTGAAGATTTTTTTCAGAAAATCACCGATATTCTATAAACCCAATGGCCTAATGGCGCGCGCATACGGGCATATCAGATAGAATCGTAGACTGGACATCTGGATAGGCACAGTGAAAGAGAGTTTGCGTCAAACCCTGACTTATCTCATCCAGGCCGTTGTCTTGGGGCTGGCCATCGCCTTCGTGGTGCTATATCTGTGGCCCGAGATTACCAGTCAAGTCCCGTCAACGGTCGAAATCCAACAGGCCGCGCCTGAGCCCGCGAAACAATCAGTCAGCGGCCCCTATTCCTACGCCACGGCAGTGGACCGTGCCTCATCCGCAGTGGTCAATATCAATACCGCGAAAGTCATCACGGTGCGGCCACACCCCTTCTTCGATGATCCCATCTTCCGCCAGTTCTTCGGTGGTGCCGACAACCTGATCACTCCACGCAAGCGCGTGGAAACCAGCCTCGGCTCCGGCGTCATCATGAGTGCGCAGGGTATTATTCTCACCAATCATCACGTCATTCGCGGCGCCGACGCGATCCAGGTATCGCTCCAGGACGGGCGTATGGTGCAGGCGAAAGTCGTGGGGAGCGATCCAGAAACGGACATTGCGGTGCTGAAAATCGACCTCAAGAAGCTGCCGGTGATCACACTCGGGCATTCCGATAAGCTGCGTGTCGGCGACGTGGTGCTGGCCATCGGCAATCCCTTCGGCGTGGGCCAGACAGTGACCATGGGCATTGTCAGCGCCACCGGTCGCAACAAGCTCGGTATCAACACCTTCGAGAACTTCATCCAGACCGACGCCGCCATCAACCCGGGGAATTCGGGTGGCGCGCTGATCGATGCCGAGGGCAACCTGGTCGGCATCAACACGGCGATTTTCTCGCGCAGTGGCGGCAATCAGGGTATCGGCTTTGCCATCCCGACCAGTCTCGCCCAGAACGTGATGGAAGAGATTATCGAGCATGGCCGTCCACAGCGTGGCTGGCTTGGGATCGAGGCGCAAGTCATCACGCCCCAGATCGCGCGCGCGCTCGAACTGAAAGATACGAAAGGCGTGGTGGTGGTCGGCGTGGTACGCGGCGGGCCGGCGCATCAGGCCGGCTTGCAGCCGGGCGATGTGCTGGTTTCCATCGACGGCAAGAAAATCAACGAAGCGCGCGAGGCGTTGCTGAACATTTCCAGCCATAAGCCCGGGAGCGTGGTGAAACTGGGTATCTTGCGCGAGGGAAAATCCATGATGCTGCAAGCCACCGCCATCGAGCGCCCGGCGCGGACGGCGGCGACGGAGTAGAACGAATCGACCAAGTAGTTACTGGCAGTTCCCCCCGGAATTTCTCCAGAATAATTGTTCCTTCCTATTTATCCGTCGACTTGCCGGAAAATGCATCGTCGTGCTTCTTGAATTCGTTCCCGATCTCGGCCTCGCTCAGGTTGCGCCGCCCGCCGTCCTCAGCGACGTCTGCCGAGCGTTTCATCCAGCGTGAAACGATCAGCCCGACCTCGAACAACAGGATCATCGGCACCGCCAGAAAGAACTGGGAAAAGACGTCCGGCGGTGTGATGACAGCGGCCACGACGAAGGCCCACAGGATCACGTAAGGGCGCTTCTGTGCCAGCGTGTCGGGATTGATCACGCCCATGCGCGCCAGCAACACCACCGCCACCGGCACCTCGAAGGCGATGCCGAAGGCGAAGAACATGGAAAATACGAAATCCATGTAGGAGCGAATGTCAGTCATCATGGTCACACCGGGCGGAAGCGCGTGCACGAAAAACCCAAAGGCCATGGGGAACACCACGAAATAGGCAAAAGCCATGCCGCTGTAGAACAGGAATGTGCTGGACAGCAGTAGCGGCATCACCAATCGCCGCTCGTGTTTGTACAAACCTGGGGCCACGAAGGCCCAAAGCTGGTACAGCAGGAATGGAATGGTAATGACAATCGCCACAGCGAGCGTGAGCTTGATGGGGGTCAGAAACGGCGAGGCCACCTCGGTCGCGATCATGGTGGCGCCAGTTGGCAATACGCCCATAAGCGGCTTGGCCACCGCCGTGTATACCTCCGCCGCAAACGGGATCAGCCCCAGGAACACCACGGCAATGGCAATCACCGAGTAGAGCAGGCGGTCGCGTAGCTCCAGCAGGTGCGAAATCAGGCCCCCTTCAGCGGTGGCGGGTTTTTCGGGATTTGCCATGTCTCTTTCCGGCCTGTGCCTTGCCGCGGGAGGCGCCTGGCCGGCGCGCCACTTTAGATGGCGCCGTTGTGCCATCCGCGAGTACCGGCGCTTCAGGAGAATGGATCGTGGGAGAGGAAAGCTCGGGATTTATCTCCGTGAAACCCTTCACCAGTTCACCCGAGGTGTTTTGCATCAGTTGGCGGGTATCGTTGAGCTCCTCTTTTAGCTTGCGCAACTCTGCCAGGTCCTCCGAGTGGATCTCGCGGTCGATGTCCTGCTTGACGTCGGTGATGAAGCGCCGCACTTGCCCCATCCAGCGACCGGCGGTGCGCGCCACCTCCGGCAGGCGTTTCGGGCCCAGTACAATCAACGCGATCAGGCTGATCGCCACCAGTTCGGAAAAGCCGATGTCGAACATCGTGCGTGACCGTGGCGGAAAACGGGATTAGCTCTTTTGTTTCTTCTTCGAGGTAACTTCCGCGTCGATCACGCGGCCGGAATCATTTTTCATCTTCTTGGACTGGTCGCTCTCCTCCGACTCCGACGGAGGGTTGTCCCCGCCTTCCTTCATCGACTGTTTGAAGCTCTTGATGGCTCCGCCGAGGTCGCCACCGAGATTGCGCAGCTTCTTGGTGCCGAAAATCAGCAACACGATGACCAGTACGACTATCCAGTGCCAAATGCTGAATGTACCCATGCAGTTTCTCCAAAAAATTCTGTTCGTACCTAATACCTGTTCGCAGGCGATGTTATCGCCCATGAAGTTACTGACGCGGGCGGGAGGCCTTCTCCTCCAGGCCGGATACGCCAAAGCGGCGATCCAGCTCAGAAAGGATATCATCCGGCTTCAGTCCCGTCTGCGCAAGCATAATCAGCGTGTGGAACCACAGATCGGCGGTCTCGTGAATGATTTTGGCGCGCTCGCCGGTCTTGGCCGCGAGCACCGTTTCAGTTGCTTCCTCGCCGACTTTTTTGAGGATGGCGTCCAGACCTTTGGCGTACAGACCCGCAACATAGGAACTCTGTGGATCGGCGCCTTTGCGCGATTCGAGCAATTCCGCCAGTTTTATCAATACGTCGGCCAAATTATTTCCTGCCATAGATTTCCTGCTCGCTCTTGATGACCGGTTCCACCGTCACCCAGCGATCACCCTGCAATTGCTGGTAGAAACAGCGCTCGCGGCCGGTGTGGCAGGCGATCCCACCCTGCTGCTCGACGATCAGCAGCACCGCATCGCCATCGCAGTCAAGACGGATGTCGCGTACCGCCTGCACGTGACCGGATTCTTCCCCCTTGCGCCAGAGCTTGCCGCGTGAGCGTGACCAGTACACCGCGCGCTTCTCTTCCGCTGTGGCGCGCAGTGCCTCGCGATTCATCCAGGCGAGCGTCAGTACCTTGCCGGTGCTGGCCTCCTGTGCAATAGCTGGGACCAGACCCTCGGCATTCCATTTGATCGCATTGAGCCAAGCGTCATTCATGGCGGAATCATATCAGGAATGGGTGCGCGCGGGCGCGAGAGTCTGGCTATTGCCTGACTTCGATGCCGGACGCCGCCATGCGCTGCTTGGCCTGTGCCACGGTATATTCCCCAAAATGAAAGATGCTAGCGGCCAGGACCGCATCGGCGTGGCCCTGGAGGATGCCCTCGACGAGGTGATCGAGATTGCCAACACCGCCTGAGGCGATCACGGGAATACTGACGGCATCGCACACGGCGCGCGTGAGCTTGAGATCAAAACCATCCTTGGTGCCGTCGCGGTCCATGCTGGTCAACAGGATTTCGCCGGCGCCGTATTCCGTCATCTTGCGCGCCCACGCCAGCGCATCCAGACCGGTCGCCTGGCGTCCGCCATGGGTATATACCTCCCACCGATCCGGCGCAGTCTGCTTGGCATCGATGGCGATCACAATGCATTGCGAGCCGAAATGATCCGTAGCCTCCTGGACGAATTCAGGACGCGCCACAGCCGCGGTATTGATCGCGACCTTGTCCGCGCCGGCATTCAACATGCGGCGCACGTCCTCGAGCTTACGGATGCCGCCACCCACGGTGAGCGGGATGAACACCTCGCATGCCATGGCCTCGACCACGTGAACCATGGTCTCGCGGTTGTCTGAACTGGCCGTGATATCGAGAAAGGTGACCTCGTCTGCGCCCTGTTCGTCATACCGGCGCGCGACCTCGACCGGGTCGCCGGCGTCGCGGATGTCCACGAAGCGCACGCCCTTAACAACGCGGCCATTATCCACGTCAAGACAGGGAATGATGCGTTTGGCCAGGCCCATGGGTTGATAATCTCGCCGGAGTGAGAACGAAGGATAATAGATTATTTTCGCTGTGTTCTCAGCGGTCAGCCGGTCTTGGACATTTTATCCGCAAGCTTCTGGGCCTCGGCGAAATCGAGCGTGCCTTCATAGATGGCACGCCCGGTGATGGCACCGACAATGCCGGCCTCGCCGGCCTCGCACACCTTGCGGATATCATCGATATTGGTGATGCCACCGGAGGCGATGACCGGGATGGAAATGGCTTCGGCCAGCTTAATCGTTGCCTCAATGTTCACGCCGGTCATCATGCCGTCGCGGCCGATATCGGTATAGACAATCGCCTCGACACCGTCATCCTGGTATTTCTTCGCCAGATCAACCACGTCGTGTCCCGAGAGTTTGGACCAACCGTCGATGGCCACCTTGCCGTCCCGGGCGTCGAGCCCGACGATGATGTGACCGGGAAATTCCGTGCACACGTCGCTGACAAAATGCGGCGCGTTGACCGCCTTGGTGCCCAGGATCACGTAGCGCACGCCCATGTCGAGATAGGCCTGGATCGTGTCTTCGTCGCGGATGCCGCCTCCCAGCTGCACCGGCACGTCCGGGAAGGCGGACAGGATGGCCTGGATGGCCGCGGCGTTCACCGGCTTGCCGGACGTGGCGCCGTTTAGATCGACGATGTGCAGCCGGCGCGCGCCGGCCTCGACCCAACGTTTGGCCATGGCCGCCGGGTCATCGGAGAAAATTGTTTCGTCGTTCATGCGCCCTTGGCGCAGGCGCACGCACTTGCCGTCTTTGATATCAATCGCGGGAATGATCAGCACAAACTGGCTCCGGATAAATTCTGATAAGGGTATGAATAGGGGTTGAACCTGATATATCTGCAGGCTTAGTGGCTTCCGTCCCAGGACATGAAATTTTCCAATAAACGCAGGCCGCCGCGCTGGGATTTCTCAGGGTGGAATTGGACTGCGAAAATATTGGCACGGGCGGCGGCCGAGGTAAACCGCAGCGCATACGTTGTTTCACCGGCGACATCGCTTGGGTCGGCCGAATCGGCGAAGTAGCTGTGCACAAAATAAAAACGTGTATTCTGGGGGATGCCATGCCACATTGGGTGTGCACCGGTCTGGTGCACTTCATTCCAGCCCATGTGCGGCACCTTAAGCCTCAGCCCGGTGGCCTTCTCGGTCATTTTTTCCACCGGAAAGCGCTTCACGGCCCCCGCCAGCAGGCTTAAACCCGGCGTCCCGCCACCCTCCTCGCTGAAATCGTACAAAGCCTGGAGACCGAGGCAAATACCGAGGAAAGGCTTGGTTTTCATGGCTTCGAGCAGGGAGTCACGCAAACCATTACCTTCGAGTGCCGTCATGCAGGCGCCGATAGCACCCTGCCCCGGAAACACCACGCGCGCGGCGGCGCGGATGTCCGCGGTGGCGGTGGTGAGCTGCACACGCGCGCGGGGCGCCACGTGTTCGATCGCCTTGCACACCGACCGCAGATTCCCCATGCCGTAATCTATCACCGCCACCGTATTCATAAGTATAGATACCAGACGGTAACAGATTGAAATGTCAGGGGCATGACCGACGCTGTCCCATGAAAAAATCAGTTCCTTGGCTACAGGCTTCCCTTGGTGGATGGTACGGAATTGGATGCGCGCGTGTCCACTTCGACCGCCATGCGCAGCGCCCGTCCGAAGGCCTTAAAGATAGTCTCGGCATTGTGATGCGCGTTCTTGCCGCGCAGGCAGTCCACGTGCAGGGTGACCAGCGCGTGGTTGCAAAAACCCTGGAAAAATTCGCGCACCAAGTCCACGTCGAATTCGCCCACGCGCGAGCGCGGGAAATCCACATGATATTCCAATCCGGGACGTCCCGAGAAATCAATGACCACGCGAGACAGCGCTTCATCGAGCGGAACGTAGGCGTGACCATAACGCCGTATTCCTTTCTTATCGCCCACCGCTTTGGCGATCGCTTGGCCCAGCGTGATGCCGATGTCTTCCACGGTGTGATGTGCGTCGATTTGCAGGTCGCCCTTGGCTTCCAGGTTGAGATCAATCAACCCGTGGCGTGCGACCTGCTCCAGCATATGTTCGAGGAATGGCAAACCGGTATTGAGACGAGACGCACCCGTACCGTCCAGGTTTACGGAAAGGCTGATCTGGGTTTCCTTGGTTTTGCGCGAGATTTCCGCGCGCCGGCTAGACACGGCTGTTCTCCGAAGCGTTTGTGATTTTTATGGTATCACACCGGTTAACCATAGACGACTTAGCGCGATGCCTCAAGCGCCTTGAGAAAGAATGCATTTTCCTCCGGCGTGCCGACGGTCACGCGCAGGCAATTCCGCAGCAACCCGCCGGCGGCATTCATGTTCTTGACCAGAACGCCACGCGAACGCAAACCTTCGAATACCTGGTCTGCGTCCCCGTTTAGGACCCGAAACAGGATGAAATTGGTTTTGCTTGCCCATGCCTGCACACGTTCCAGGCGACCCAGCGATTTGAGGAGCTTTTCCCGCTCCGCTCTGATGATTCCCGCCTGCTCATCAAGCAGTGCCATGTGTGCCAGCACAAATTCCGCACTTGCCTGCGTCAGGGTGCCGATGTTGTATGGCAACCGCACCTTGTTGAATTCTTCGAGCCAGGGAAATGGTCCCGCGAGCATCCCGAGCCGCAGGCCGGCGAGGCCTTGCTTCGAGAGTGTGCGCATGACCAGGAGATTGTCATGCTTGCCCAGCTGATCCATGAAACTCTCACCGGCAAAGGCATGGTAAGCCTCATCCAGCACCACCAGCCCCGGCGCCTGCCCGATCACACGCAATATATCCTCGCGGGCGAACAGGTTGGCGGTGGGATTGTTGGGGTAGGAAAGGAAAATCACCGCCGGCTTGTGCGTGTCGATGGCCTTGATCAGGGGCGGCATGTCGAGGGCAAAATCCGCCGTCAGCGGCACACCGACGAACTTCATACCGGTGAATGTCGCGATCATCTCGTACATGACGAAAGTCGGCATGGGTGCCAGCACCACGGCGTCCGGCCTTGAGACGGTCATGAGAACGATCTGGATCAGTTCATCCGAACCATTGCCGAGCAACAATTCCATCCCCTCCGGAACACCCAGCGCTGCGCGCAGTCGCTCACGCAGGCGGTAGGCATCGGGGTCAGGATAGCGGTTAAGCGTTACCTGACGCAACGCATCGAGCCACGCCAGCCGGATGTTACCTGGCCAGGAATAGGGATTTTCCATGGCATCCAGCTTGATGAGCCCGGTGGCGTCCGGCACGTGATAGGCCTTGAGCATCCGGATTTCCGGGCGCACGAGATCACGGATTCTTTTTTCAATATCGTCAGTCATTGAAAAATACGGTTCGCTGTCAACTGGCAAGGCCTGCAGCGATGTAAGTTATTTCTTGATCCGGTATTCCGCCGAGCGCGCGTGGGCCGTCAACCCCTCACCACGCGACAGCACGGAAGCGGTGCGGCCGAGGCGGGAGGCGCCGTCCGCCGAGCACTTGATGAGGCTCGTGCGTTTCTGAAAATCGTAAACGCCCAGCGGTGAGGAGAAGCGCGCAGTACCGGAAGTCGGTAACACGTGATTTGGCCCGGCACAGTAATCGCCGACCGCTTCCGCAGTATAGCGGCCGAGAAAAATCGCGCCGGCATGGCGCACGCGCCCGGCGACGATTTCGGGATTTTCCACCGAGAGTTCGAGATGCTCCGGTGCGAGGCGATTCACCAGCTCCAGTGCCTCATCAAGGTTCAAGGCGGTGATCAGCGCACCGCGGCTTTCGAGCGAGGCGCGAATAATATCGCGCCGTTCCAAGCCGGGCAGAAGGTTATTGATGGCCGCGCGTACTTTCGCGGTAAAGACTTCGTCGAGACTGATCAATATCGCCTGTGCGTCTTCGTCATGCTCCGCTTGCGAGAACAGGTCCATTGCGATCCACTCGGGATCGGTCCGGCCGTCGCACAAAACCACGATCTCGGACGGACCGGCGATCATGTCGATGTCGACCGCACCGAAGACGAGTCGCTTGGCCGTGGCGACATAGATGTTCCCCGGCCCGACGATCTTGTCCACTTTGGGAATGGAATCAGTGCCGTAGGCGAGTGCGGCCACCGCCTGCGCACCGCCGATGGTGAACACGCGGTCCACCCCGCCGAGATAAGCTGCGCCGAGCACCAATGGATTGAGCTCACCCTCCGGCGCCGGCACCACCATGATGAGTTCCGGCACGTCGGCCACTTTGGCCGGTATCGCGTTCATCAGCACCGAGGAAGGATAGGCGGCCTTGCCGCCGGGCACGTAAAGGCCGACGCGCTCGATCGGTGTCACCTGCTGCCCCAGAAGCGTGCCGTCGGGCTCGGTATAACTCCAGGACTCGGCGCGTTGGCGCTCGTGATAGGCGCGGATGCGCTCGGCGGCGTTAGCCAGCGCTTCATACTGTTCCTTGGTGAGTGCGCGCGAGGCCTCGCGAAGGTTCGGTCGTGCAATTTCGAGTTCTGCCACTAATGCTGCGTCGCGGCGGTCGAACCGGCGGGTGTATTCGAGCAGCGCCGCGTCGCCGCGGGCGCGCACATCGGCGACGATCTCCTTCACCGTCGCCTCGATCTTCGGATCCACCGTTTGCGCGCGATCCAGCAACCGGGCGAATTCGCGGTCGAATCCGGGATCGCCGGTTTTGAGCTGGCGCAGATTCAGAGTGCTCATGGGAGTATCAGGCGACTGCCTTCTCCAGCCGTTTCACGAGATCCTTCAGCGCCTGCTGTTTAATTTTCATTGAGGCGCGATTGGCCACGAGCCAGGCGCTGATATCGGCGATATGCTCGACCTCGGCCAGCCCATTGGCCTTGAGTGTATTGCCGGTATCGACCAAATCCACTATCCGGTCGGACAGACCCACCAGGGGTGCCAACTCCATGGAACCGTAGAGCTTGATAATGTCGGTCTGGATGCCCTTGGCGGCGAAGTGGCGCTGCGTGGTTTTGACGTACTTGGTGGCAATGCGCAACCGCGTCCAACTGCCGGGATCGTCACGCGAAGCCAGGCTCTTGGGCTCTGCCACCATCATGCGACACCGGGCGATTTTCAGATCGAGCAACTCGTAGAGGCCGTCACCGTCGTACTCCATCAACACGTCCTTGCCGGCAATGCCGAGATCGGCGGCGCCGAAACGAACATAGGTGGGCACGTCCGCGGCGCGGATGATGGTGAGCTTCACCTCGGGAAGGTTGGTGTCGAGAATGAGCTTGCGGCTTTTGAGCGGATTTTCGGAAGGCCAGATGCCGGCGCGGTCAAGCAGCGGCAGACCCTCTTCCAGGATCCGCCCCTTGGACAGGGCGATATTGAGCATCGTGTTCATGGTTCACGCCGATTGCTTGCGCGCCGCGCGGGCGGCGTGTTCTCCCGGGACACGGCGAATGCGCGCACCAAGTTGAGCCAATTTTTCTTCGATACATTCATATCCGCGGTCGATGTGATAAATCCGGTCAACCACGGTCTCGCCCTCCGCCACCAGACCGGCCAGCGCCAGGCTCGCCGAGGCGCGCAGATCGGTCGCCATGACCGGTGCACCTTTCAAACTTTTCACACCGTTCACGATGGCGGTGTTGCCTTCCATTTCGATCTTCGCGCCCATGCGCTGCAATTCGTAGACGTGCATGAACCGGTTTTCAAAAATCGTTTCGGTGACATTGCCACTGCCCTCAGCGACTGCATTCAGCGCAATGAACTGCGCTTGCATGTCCGTTGGAAATGCCGGGTAAGGAGCGGTGCGTACCGAGACAGCCTTCGGACGCCGGCCCTGCATATCGAGACTAATCCAGTTCGGCCCGGTTTCGATCACAGCACCGGTTTCATGCAGCTTGTCGAGCACCGCCTGCAGCAGGTCGGGACGCACATTGCGCAGGCGCACGTGGCCGGCTGTCATGGCCCCGGCCACCAGATAAGTCCCGGTCTCAATGCGGTCGGGAATCACGTCATGCGTGGCGCCGTGCAAACGCTCAACACCCTCGATCCGGATTTCATCCGTGCCGGCGCCGGTGATTCTTGCGCCCATGGCGTTCAGGCATTTGGCCAGATCCGCCACTTCCGGTTCGCGCGCAGCGTTTTCGATGATCGTCGTGCCTTTCGCCAGCGTCGCTGCCATCATGATGTTCTCAGTCCCCGTGACGGAGACAAGATCCATGAAGATACGTGCACCCTTCAGGCGTTTCGCCTTGGCGCGGATATAACCACCGTCGAGATTGATCTCCGCCCCCATGGCCTGGAGACCCTTGATGTGCAGGTTCACTGGGCGCGAACCGATGGCACAACCACCGGGCAGGGACACCTCGGCCTCGCCAAAGCGTGCAAGCAGTGGACCCAGCACCAGAATCGAAGCCCGCATCGTGCGCACCAGCTCATACGGCGCCCGCACGGATGTGTTTTGGCTCGAGTTGGCCTCGATCACCATCTTGTCGCCAACCACTAACCGCACGCCCATGCGGCCGAGCAGCTCCATGGTCGTAGTGATGTCCTGCAGGTGCGGAACATTGCCAATGCTGACCGTCTCGTTGGTCAACAGCGAGGCCACCAACACCGGCAGCGCGGCGTTTTTCGCGCCCGAAATTTTTATCTCGCCACGCAGCGGCTTCCCGCCTGTGACTATCAGTTGGTCCATATGCGTTTTATTCTCGATGCCAAAAAAAAACAAAGCCGCCAGAAGGCGGCTTTGTCCAGTCGATACGATCGACGTTCAACCCATTGCCTTGGCAATCAGTTTCTGGAGCTCACCTTTCTGGAACAGCTCAGTCATGATATCACAGCCTCCGACCAGTTCGCCGTTGAGGTACAGCTGCGGGAAGGTCGGCCAGTTGGAGTATTCCTTGAGACCCTGGCGGATTTCAGGGTCCGAGAGGATGTCGAAGCTGGTGTATTTGGCGCCGCAGGCACCCAACATTTGCGTGGCCTTGGCCGAAAATCCGCATTGCGGGAACTGGGGGGTGCCCTTCATGTAGAGCACGATCTTGTCGGCGGAAAGCTGATCGCGAATTTTGTCCTGGGTGTCCATGCAAACCTCTCGTGCTTCAGTAATTGTTGATAAACCGCCGGAGTATCATTCGCCCGGTGCCTGGGTACGCAACGACAGAGCATGAATCTCGTTTCCCATCTTGCCACCCAGCGACTGATAGACTATCTGGTGTCGCTGCAACATGCTCTTGCCGGTGAACTCGCTGGCGATGACTTCGGCTTCGAAATGATGACCATCGCCGGTCACCGAAACGCGCGCACCCGGAAGACCGCGTTCGATCATCTGTTTAATGTCATCCGGTTGCATCATTTCTTCAATTATCCGGTCCCTTTTCGACATTTCAAGAGATATAGCCTTATAAGAGATAGGTTGTGGGCGTGTTCAGCGTCCCGGAATGCCGTGAAACTCCATTATAGACTCATGGGACGGAAAGAGTTCCCTCCAGAAAACAACCTCCTTCAGGCCATCAATCGCGCAGTTTGTAGCCGGACTTGAGCAGCGCGAGCGTAATGCCGGACAGCACCACCAGAAACAGCGTCACGATCCCAAGACTGCGAGCGGGCGTGATATCGGAAATCCCGAAGAATCCGAAGCGGAATCCGTCAATCATGTAAAAGAAAGGATTGAAGTGTGACAGGGTCTGCCAAAATTCTGGCAACGAATGGATTGAGTAAAATACGCCCGAGAGGAATGACAGCGGCAAAATAATGAAATTCTGGAAGCCCGCGAGTTGATCAAATTTCTCGGCCCACACACCCGCCATCACGCCGATGGTTCCCAAGGTGGCACTGCTCAGAAACATGAATAGCAGAATGAAGCCCGGGTGCTTGACGGGGATCTCTGTGAAGACCAATGCCACGAGAAAAACCCCGATACCCACCAGCACGCCGCGCACCACCGAGGCCAAGACATATGCGAGAAAGAATTCTAAGTGCGACAGCGGTGTCAACATCATGAACATGGTGTTGCCCGTCACCTTCGACTGGATCAGGCTTGAAGAGCTGTTGGCGAAGGCATTCTGGATCACCGACATCATCATGAGCCCCGGGATCAGGAACACGGTGTAGCTCACGCCGGGAAAGGCCTGCACCCGGCCCTCGAACACGTGTCCGAAGACAACCAGATACAACAGGGCGGTGATAACCGGGGCGATCAGGGTTTGCAGCAGCACCTTGCCGAATCGCAGGACCTCCTTGTAGAAAAGGGTGTAGAGACCGACTAGGTTCACGCGCGGTTCCTCCGGGTCAGTTCGACAAACACGTCCTCCAGGTCCGCCCCCTCCATGTTGAGGTCGATGATCACGGCGCCGTGCGCACGCAGGACATCGAGCACGGCGATGACGGAGTCGGCGCTCTTGTCGAGTTGCAGCTCGAGTTGGTTGCCCTCCTGCCGGCGTACTTTTGCCGCCAGATTTTCTGGCAACGGGCCGAGCGGCTGCTCGGTGGTGATGCAAACCCGCCGCGTGCGACCGATCCCATGCGCCATCAGTGACTTCTTGGAATCGAGCGCCACGAGCTTGCCGAGATTGAGGATGGCAATCCGGTCGCACAAGGCTTCGGCCTCTTCCAGGTAATGCGTGGTCAGAACGATGGTGTGGCCTTCGCGATGCAGGCGACGAATGAAATCCCACAAGGACTTGCGCAGCTCGACATCCACACCCGCAGTCGGCTCATCCAGCACCACCACCTCGGGGCGATGCACCAGGGCCTGCGCGATCATGACACGCCGCTTCATCCCACCCGACAATGCGCGCATGTTGGCGCTGGCCTTGTCGGTCAGCATGAGCGCCGCCATCAGCTCGTCAATCCAAGTGTCGTTTTTGTGCAGGCCAAAATAGCCCGACTGGATGCGCAGCACCTCGCGCACGTTGAAAAAGGGATCGTAGGTCAACTCCTGAGGCACCACGCCCAAGAGCCGCCGCGTGCGGCGGTAGTCTGTCACCACATCGTGCCCCAATACGTTCACCTGGCCGCTGTCGAGCCGGGTCAGCCCGGCGAGGATATTGATGAGTGTGGATTTGCCCGCGCCGTTAGGTCCAAGCAGGCCGAAAAACTCGCCCCGCTCGACGGCCAGATTGATATGGTCGAGCGCCTGGACCTTGGCGTAATGCTTGTTGAGCCCTGAAATCGAGATGGCCGGCACAGAAGATGAGCAAGGGAGGTATTACGAAGCAGGATTCACTTGTCGTTTTGTCCGTTTTCCAGGCTGAACATCTGTTGCAGACCGTTCACACGGATAAGGTCGCGCATCTGTTCTGGAATATGGGCAAACACGAGTTCGCGTTTCGCGGCACGCGCCATCTGCAACCACTCGATCATCAGTGCCAGCCCGGCACTGTCTGACTGGGTAACGCCCTTCATGTCGATGGTGACCGACTGCGCGTTTCCTTGCAGCAAGCTGCCCGCCTGGTCCTGAAACCGGGGCACGGTCTGAAACGTCAGATTTCCGGAGATCTCAAATACCCCATCGCCGCGGGAGGCCAGGCCGTTCTCGCTCACCGGCCGGCACCCGCCTTGCCGCCGTTGGAAGCGGTCTTGCCGGCATCGGACTTGTTGTCCTGCGCCAGACTCGCGATCAAGGCATCGAGGCCTTCCTTCTGCACGCGCGCCGCGAAAGTGGACTGGTACGTCGAGACGAGGCTCGCGCCCTCGATCGCCACGTCATACACCTTCCAGAGATTGTTATTACGATAAAAACTGTAGTGGATAGCGATCGGCGGACCACCGTCCTTGCGTCGGACTTCGGATTTCACCGTGGCGGTGCGATCCTCCGGGCTCAGGCGAAACGGCAGATAGACAATCTGCTCGTCATTGTATTTCAGCAACGCCGTGGCGTAGGTACGTACCAGCAAATCGCGGAACTCCCGGGTGAACTGGGAGCGCTGATCCTCGTTCGCCTCGCGCCAGTAACGTCCGAGCACGGTGCGCGACATGGCGCGGAAATCAAAATGCGCCAGGACATGCTCGTCCACCATGGCGTAGAGTTTTTTGTGGTCTTTGCTGTAGACGTCTTTGTTGTCCTTGAGCAGCTTCACGATCTTGTCGGTGGCCTGGTGCGCCACTTGGTCTGGCGCCATTTCGGTCGCCGTCGCGAAATGCGCGAAAATCAGGACCAACGTCGCGAAAAGAAATCTTTTCATGAGTACTCCTTGTTGGCTGCCTTCGACGGAAAGGCTACTTGGCTGGCCCAGGTTCATTGGTCTTGCTGAAGATTACCTGACCGACCAACTTCTCGAGGACCAGGGCCGACTGTGTCGTGCGCATCACATCGCCGTCCTTGAGATACTCCTCGGCGCCGCCGGGCTCAAGCCCGATATACTGGTCGCCCAGCAGGCCAGAAGTCAGAATCGAGGCGCTGCTGTCATTCGGGATAATTTTGAATTTGCCGTCAATATCCATGGTCACCACCGCTTGGTACTTTTTGTTGTCGAACCCGATGCCCGTGACCCGACCGATGCGGACCCCGGCCATGGTCACGGCCGCTTTCACCTTCAGACCGCCCACGTTGTCGAAGTTCGCCCGGATTCGGTATCCGTCTATTACGTCCGCCGTGGTGAGGTTGCCAACCTTGAAGGCGAGCATGCCGAGCGCAAATATGCCCGCGGCCACGAACAGCCCGACCCATACTTCCAGACTTTTTCGATTGATCATGTCAGACGTCTCCCAGAGTCAAGGCGGTAAGGAGGAAATCCAGCCCCAGCACCGCGAGCGAAGAATATACCACTGTGCGGTTGGTGGCGCTGCTGACACCTTCCGAGGTCGGCACGGCGTCGTAGCCCTCAAATACGGCGATCCAGGACACCACCACGCCGAAGACCAGACTCTTGATGACGCCGTTCAGGATGTCATCGCGGTAATCGACGCCGTTCTGCATTTGCGACCAGAAGGCGCCGGAGTCCACGCCCAGCAGCCCGACTCCGACCAGGTGGCCGCCGAGCACGCCGATGGCGGAAAACAGCGCCGCCAGCAATGGCATCGCGATGACGCCGCCGAGAAAGCGCGGGGCGATCACGCGCGTGATCGGATTGACCGCCATCATTTCCATGCCGGCAAGTTGCTCGGTTGCCTTCATGAGACCAATCTCCGCGGTCAGTGCCGAGCCGGCGCGGCCGGCGAACAGCAGCGCCGTCACCACCGGGCCGAGTTCGCGCACCAGCGACAGGGCCACCAGCAGCCCGAGCGAGTTGGCCGAGCCGAATTTTACCAGCGTGTTGTAACCCTGCAGCCCGAGCACCATGCCGACGAACAGGCCTGACACCAAAATTATAAGGAGTGTCAGAACGCCCACGGCGTAGACTTGTTGCACGACGAGATAAAAACGACGCAGAAGCTCCCAGGAACCAGTGAGAACTTCGTACAGGAACATCGACGCCCGGCCGAGGCGCTCGATACTATTGATCACGATGCTGCCGAGTGTACGAATGGTGCTCATGCAACGCCCTGCATCAGGTCTTGATAATAATCACCAGCCGGATACTGGTACGGTACCGGACCGTCGGGAAGTCCGTCCATGAACTGACGGACATGATCGGACTTGGATTTCTGGACCACGGCGGGCGTTCCCTCGCCGATGATCCGTCCATCGCCGACGAGGTAGGCATAATCGGAAATGGTGCAGGTTTCGGCCACGTCGTGCGACACAACGATCGAGGTGATGCCAAGGCTCTGATTGAGCTCGCGGATCAGCTTGGCAATCACGCCCTTGGAGATCGGGTCAAGGCCAGTGAACGGCTCGTCGTACATGATCATCATGGGTTCGAGTGCGATGGCGCGCGCCAGTGCTGCGCGCCGTGCCATGCCGCCCGAAAGTTCCGATGGCATCAGACTCCATGCGCCGCGAAGGCCCACGGCCTCCAGTTTCATCAGCACCACCTTTCGCAGTATCGATTCCGGCAATCGGGTGTGCTCGCGAATGGGGAAGGCTACATTCTCGAACAGGGTGAGATCGGTCAGCAGCGCGCCCGTCTGAAACAACATGCCCATGCGCTTGCGTAGCTCAAAAAGTTCTTTCGTTTTCAGGTCGGGCACGGATTCGCCGTCCACGGTGATGGTGCCGCGGTTCGGTTTGATGCGTCCGCCGACGAGGTTCAGGAGTGTGGTCTTGCCGCAGCCGCTGCCGCCCATGATTGCGGTGACCTGGCCGCGGCGGATCGGCATCGTGATGCCCTTCAGGATCGGGCGGGTGCCGTGGGAAAAATAAACATCCTGTATGTCGACCAGGACTTCCTTGCCGGCTGTCGCGTTACGGGACTGACTCAATCCGCCTTCCTTTTTACGATTCAGGGCCGTCTCCCCGGACGGGGAAGCTGCATTCTATTCAATCCTGACGGCCAATGTCAGCCATTCTTCAGTCAGCCGTTCATTTGTGCCATGTTGACGCGGGTCCACATCCACCGCGCGCTACTGATGGGCGCGATTCTTGACCAGGTCATCCACCACCGCGGGATCGGCCAGCGTCGTGGTGTCGCCAAGATTGGACAGATCGTTCGCCGCGATCTTGCGCAGGATGCGGCGCATGATCTTGCCGGAGCGCGTCTTGGGCAGTCCCGGCGCCCACTGGATAGCATCCGGGTTGGCGAACGGGCCTATTTCCTTGCGCACCTGCTGCACCAGTTCCTTGCGCAGCGCATCACTCGAATCCACGCCGACCTTGAGGGTGACATAACAGTAAATACCCTGACCCTTGATATCGTGTGGGAACCCGACCACCGCCGCTTCGGCCACGGAGGGATGTAATACCAGCGCGCTTTCCACTTCGGCCGTGCCGAGGCGATGACCGGAGACGTTTAAGACGTCATCGACACGCCCGGTGATCCAGTAATAACCATCCTTGTCGCGGCGCGCGCCGTCACCGGTAAAGTACATGCCCGGGTAGGTCTTGAAATAAGTGTCGATGAAACGCTGATGATCGCCATACACCGTGCGCATCTGCCCCGGCCACGGCTGGGTGATCACGAGATTGCCGCTACACTCGCCCTCGAGAATGTTCCCTTTGTCGTCCATGATCGCAGGCACCACCCCAAAGAAAGGGCGTGTCGCCGATCCCGGCTTCGTGCGCGTAGCGCCCGGGAGCGGGGTGATGAGGATGCCGCCGGTTTCGGTCTGCCACCAGGTATCCACGATCGGGACGCGCGCATCGCCCACGGTGTGGTAATACCACTCCCAGGCCTCGGGGTTGATCGGCTCGCCGACGGTACCCAACAGCTTCAGGGATTTACGTGAAGTACGCTTGACTGGCGCCTCGCCTTCGCGCATTAGTGCACGGATCGCCGTTGGCGCCGTATAGAAAATATTCACCTTGTGCTTGTCGATGACCTCCCAGAAGCGCGAGGCATTGGGATAAGTCGGAATGCCCTCGAACATGAGTGTCATCGCGCCGTTGCACAAGGGCCCATACACTATATAAGTATGTCCGGTCACCCAGCCAACATCCGCCGTGCACCAGTAGACGTCACCGTCGTGGTAATCGAAGACGTAACGGTGCGTCATCGCGGCATAGACCAGATAGCCACCGGTGGTATGCAACACGCCTTTGGGTTTGCCGGTGGATCCTGAAGTATAAAGAATGAACAGCGGGTCTTCGGCGTTCATCTCCTCCGGTGAACAGTCCGCGGAGGCCTGGGACATCTGCTCGTGATACCACACGTCGCGTTTGTTATCCCAAGCAATGTTGTCGCCGGTGTGCTGTATAACTACCACTGTATGCACATTCGGACAGTGTGACAGTGCCTGATCGGTGTTGGCCTTGAGCGGAACCTTCTTAGCACCGCGCACGCCTTCGTCAGCGGTGATCACCACGCGGCAGTCGGAATCCAGAATGCGGTCCTTGAGCGACTCCGGCGAGAAACCACCGAACACCACCGAGTGCACCGCGCCGATGCGGGCGCAGGCGAGCATGGCCACCGCCGCTTCCGGAATCATGGGCATGTAGATGCAGACACGGTCGCCCTTCTTCACCCCGCGTGACTTGAGCACATTGGAGAACTTGCAGACTTCGGTATGCAGTTCGCGATAGGTCAGTTTCTTGTCGACCTTGGGATCGTCACCTTCCCAGAGGATGGCGGTCTGGTTGCCGCGCTTCTCGAGGTGGCGGTCGAGACAGTTGTAGGAAACGTTAAGCTTGCCACCCTCGAACCACTTGATATGCAGGTTGCTGGCGTCGTAGCTCCAGTCGGTGACCCGGGCCCAGGGTCTGGACCAGGTTACGAAGGCCTTGGCCTGCTCGGCCCAGAAGCCGTCCGGGTCCTTCACCGAGCGCTGGTACATCTCCTGATACTTCTTGTTGTCGATGTGCGCGCGCTGCACCACGGCGGCGGGGACGTTATAGACT
This sequence comes from Sulfuricaulis sp., assembly GCA_036526015.1. Classification (GTDB taxonomy): domain Bacteria; phylum Pseudomonadota; class Gammaproteobacteria; order Acidiferrobacterales; family Sulfurifustaceae; genus Sulfuricaulis. Next base: position 1,089 of record DATCZH010000145.1, on the reverse strand, counting down.
TTCTCTTCGGACATGATCTGCTCCTCCTGATAATCCTCCGGTTGACACCGATTGTGCACAGACCCGCGCAGCGACTCAAGCCACCCGCCACCACACCGTCCGGTCCGCACTTCTGCCCTCCCTCTGGGTATCCCGTGGGGTAGTGGCGATCCCCAACAACCCCCTGAAACCATACAACGGGTGTCAGTACTGCCGTCCCTGACTCCAGCTTTCCAGATTGTCTAGGCACGTGATCTGGAAAAGTGGTGGACTCTTCTGCCGGGCTGCGCGCATAGAATGAATCAACGTCATGGGTTCATGTGCGTTGAGTCTGGTGGACAAGACCGAGGAGTGATACAAGAGTCAGTCGTGTATCCGGTGATGAGCAACACGGAATAACAAGGGTTCATGCCTAACGAGACGAGACGGGCCGACCGGTTAGCAAATTGGATTTCCCACCTGTGGAGTGGATTGCGCGACTACTTTGGCTCGCACAGCCACCGACGGGAGGAAGCCGTGGCTGATCGTGCTGGGCTCAAGCATTTTCTCGAAACTCGTGCGAGCTACGTGGCACAAACCTCACTGTACGGTTATCTGCGGACGCGCGCCGGTATGATCTATCCACAATTGTTCGACGACGATGCCTTCGTCGGATCGATCAACATCGCCAAATGGCAGATGTGGCTGGCCTGCCTGTCGGATTTGTCAGTCTATGCCGGGGGATTGCTGGCGCGGGGTTCACCGTCCATGACGCCGAAAGTCGGTGTGCTGCTGCAGGAAGTGGTGACGGCGATCCTGAACGATACGGGCATTCCGGCGGATGCCGGGGGAGAGTTTGCTGCCTCGGCCGATCTCGTGCGCACGCGCCTCGCTAATTGTGATTGGGCCCGGGTCACTGACGACGAGACGCCGTTCTCCGAGAGTCCGACAGCGCTCATGCGCTGGGCGCCAATTGTCGAGAACCTCAAGGAGCTTGATGAAGAGATCGTTAGAAATTCGGTCCGCTTCCGCTGGCAGGAAATTCGCCGGGAGCTGCGCCGCCAGCTCGATCCCGAGGCGGTACTTCGGTCCGCCGTCTAAGCCGGTTTCAGTGAACGCCTAGTTCAGAAC
>DATCZH010000144.1:0-12007 GCA_036526015.1 Sulfuricaulis sp. | reverse complement strand
GGATTTTTCATATTCAACACGCAGGGTATCGAGGGCGGCCTGGTGCAGATGATTTCGCACGGCTTTATTTCCGGTGCGTTGTTTCTTTGCGTCGGCGTGCTGTACGACCGTCTCCATTCGCGCATGATCAAGGACTACGGTGGCGTGGCCAATCGCATGCCGGTGTTCGCCGCCTTCATGATGCTGTTTGCCATGGCCAACGCTGGATTGCCCGGTACCTCCGGTTTCGTGGGCGAACTGCTGGTGATCCTGGGCGCGTTCCAGGTTAACGTCTGGTACGCCGTGGCGGCGGCCACCACGCTTGTATTCGGCGCGGCCTATACGTTGTGGATGTACAAGCGGGTAATTTTCGGAGCAGTCGCCAACGATAAGGTCGCTGTGCTCATGGACGCCACCCCGCGCGAGGTCGTGTTTCTCTCGTTACTGGCCTTGGCCGTGCTGGCAATGGGCTTGTGGCCGTACCCGTTTCTTGATGCGATGCACGCGTCGGTTGAGCATCTGTTGCAACAAACCATGGTAACTAAATTGTGATCTGCAAATGAATTTCCTTATCCCAGACATAATGCCCGCCATGCCCGAGATATTCGTGTTCTCGATGGCCTGCGCAATCCTGGTGATAGACCTGTTCCTCTCGGACCGCCTGCGAGTGGTTTCTTATGGATTGGCGCAGGCGACGCTGGTGGGTGCTGCCCTGTTGACGTTGAAATTGCCGAGCACTACTCCGGTTTTCACCTTCAGCCACATGTTTGTCGCGGATCACCTGTCGGATTTGTTGAAGCTGGGGACATACGTTATCACTTTCTTTGTCTTCGCCTATTCGCGCGATTATCTGCGCGATCGCGGTATATTCCGGGGCGAGTATTTCGTTCTGGGACTGTTTGGTGTGGTAGGCATGATGGTCATGGCCTCGGCGAGTCATTTCCTGACCTTGTACCTAGGCCTCGAGCTGTTGTCGCTCTCGCTTTACGCAATGATCGCGTTCCAGCGCGATTCCGCTACGGCGACTGAAGCGGCGATGAAATATTTTGTGCTTGGGGCGATTGCCTCCGGCATGCTGCTATATGGCATGTCCATGCTCTATGGCGCCACGGGCAACCTTGAAATTGCCGCGGTTTCCAAAGCAATCGGCGAGATGTCGCCGGACAACATTATTCTGATTTTCGGGCTGGTATTCGTCATCGCTGGAATTGCCTTCAAGGTCGGGGCCGTGCCTTTCCACATGTGGGTACCCGATGTGTACCACGGTGCGCCCACGGCGATGGCGCTGTACGTGGGGACGGCCCCAAAACTCGCGGCCTTCGCGCTGTTCCTGCGCCTGTTGGTCAGCGGGCTCGAACCGCTCGCAGAATCCTGGCAATCCATGCTCATGATTATTGCTGTGCTGTCCATGGCGGTCGGCAACATCATTGCCATTGCGCAGGACAACATCAAACGCATGCTGGCGTATTCCTCGATATCGCACATGGGGTTTTTCCTGCTTGGCATCCTGAGCGCGCAGTCGAACGGCTACAGTTCCTCGCTATTTTATATTCTCATCTACGCGGTGATGAGCGCCGGCGCCTTCGGCATGATTATCTTGCTGTCGCGTGCGGGTTTCGAGGCCGAAAATCTTATGGACTTCAAGGGGCTCAACCAACGCAGCCCGTGGCATGCGCTTCTCATGATGCTGCTCATGCTCTCCATGGCTGGCGTGCCGCCAACCGTGGGCTTCTACGCCAAGCTGCTGGTCATCCAGTCGGTCATCAAGGTGGGGATGATCCCGCTGGCCGTGGCGGCGGTGCTGTTTGCTGTCATCGGGGCCTACTATTATCTGCGCGTGATCAAGCTCATGTATTTCGACGATGCCACTGAGCAAACCCCGATCCACGCCGGTCGGGACGTGCAGGTGCTGATCAGTGTCAACGCGCTGCTGCTCATCGGTATCATGCCGTGGGTGGGGGCCATCATGGAACTCTGTCGGCAAGCTATACTGACACTATCCTGATTCGTTAATATTCCGGCTAATTTGAATTTCCTTATGCACCACTATCTTTTGGTCATTCTGATCACTTGCCTGATCGGTGCTCCAGCGGTGTATGCTGCTCAGACAGCTCCTTCCTCTCCACTAACTTTGAGTATCGGCGTGGAAAACTGTCTTTGGAAAGAATACAGCGGTGGCCAGCGCCTGCTACGCGAATCGGGTCCGCGGCTGACGATTGGACTCACGTTAGATCATTTCTTGCATGGCAATTTGGCCAAACCTTATGCTATGGAAATTCGTGGTTATGTTGGGTTCATTGACTATGACGGCCAGACCCAGCTAGGTATTCCGGTGCAGACCGATGTTGATTATTTCGGCATCAGCGCCGAGGTGATGGGGGCCCACCCGCTGCGGGCAAATCCTGGCACGAACGTGCTCTTCGGCTTAGGCGCGGATACCTGGGTCCGAGATATTCAGGATGGTATTGCCGCCAATGGCTCCCCCGCTTTTGGATACCAGGAAGATTATTTCATTCTCTACGGAAAGCTGGGACCAGGATTTCTGTTTCAGCATGGGACGAGGCGATCTTTTCTGCAGTTTGGAATTAAATACCCATTCTACACATATGAGCGGGCGCATCTTTCGACAGTCGGTTTCGACGACGATGTGAATTTGAAACCCGGAAAGAAAATTTCCGGATTTGCCAAGTGGCAGATGATTGGAGGCAAGGAAAAAGGAAAATCGCGTTTTGGCGCGAGTATTTATTACGACAGCTACCGTTTCAGCACTTCTGGCGCCAAAACGGTATCTGCGGGAGGTACTTTGTTCAGCGTCCGCCAGCCCGAGAGCCACATGGACGTGGTAGGGGCAAGTCTCGAATATTTTTTCTAGCTTGGATTCTGCCGTATCTCAGAACGCCGGATACACCTTCATCTTGCTCAGAAACTTTTCCTCCGTCTGCACTATCACTTGTGCCGGCACTGTGGTCTCTAGCACGACGGTTTCCCTAATAATTAATTCCTGTTCGGAAACAACGGCCGGAGAGACGTTTTCAGTCTGATTGACTTCAGGCTTTTCCTGCGCAGCGAGTGAGTGTGGAAAACCGGCAATAACAACAGCCGTGACGATGCTGGCAAATGGATTCTTGTTCATGATTATTCTCTATCCCTGTTATTTAACTTGTTTTACCGCGTGAATCTATATTTATTTTAGTGTCCGCCGTCCCCGTGGTACAGGGTTTACGTGACAAAGGCGATGGAATTACTGACTGGCGGACAGGCTCGGGGTGGCGGATCGTCTGGCTCGGGGAGTTCAGCCGGTTTTTTTGCTCGAATAAAGCCGCTGCCTAGCTGCCTATATTATTAGCACCGTCCAGCCGTTTTTGTCCAAAAATCATGAAATGATCCGCCATTTCCCGGGATCGAACACCATGCCTGAATAGGAATCAGTGGCGTGGACGGGAATGCACCAAAGCTATCAGGATGAACCCGTTGTGCGCAGGCGGCGACGAGTGAACGCCAAGGTGTCGATTACCAACTCTGTCAGCGCATTGAATCTTGCCACTCGCAGCATCAGACCCGCCGCTGTCATCCGGCGGACATCGCGCACTTCGCGTAATGCGGGGGCCAGCAACAAGGCGACCACCCCCCGTGCCAAGCTCGAGACCACCAGCACGCCCCACAGACTACTGGACCAATGCCATGTTTTGCTGAATAGCATAAAGCTCTCCGGAATTACCAGGCTCAGGAAGCCACCGAGCAGGGCGCCGGCAAATATGGCGATGCTGGTAAACACGTTGTGCACCGCGCTGTAAGCCGCACGGCGTTCCGGGCTGACGGAATCATAAAGATAATTACTCGCGCTTAAGCTGAAGCCTGCCCAGAACAGCCCGCCGAGCATTTGCAAAGCCACGACATAGGCAAAATGGGGCGAGACCAGCCACAACACTGGAAAGATCGGAATCACGGAACCGGTGACGGTTAGGATCACACGGTTACCGAAGATATCGCCGAGTCGCCCCCACATGCGCAAGCTGCCAAACTGCGCCAGGACCGCCAGCGCCGTGGATGACATGTACTGTAGATAGGAGAAGCCGAGATCGCGCAGCATGTAGACCGCAAAGAATGGCGCGGCAATGGCAGCCGCGAATTGCATGGCACCAAAGAAAAACGTAAAACGGACGGAATCTGATCCACGCATCCTTTGCCACAAGCCGGGCAACACCGGCCAGTGGATGGGGGCGGGCACGTGCTCGGGGTCGTGCATACGCGCAAGTTGCATGGCGGAATAGAGCCGTGCCAGTGCCGCGAAGGTGAAAACCAGCATGAATCCCAGTTGCACCTTTTCTTCGGCCTCGAACGCATGCAATAGTAGGCCGGCGCTGACTATAGCCAGAAAATTCGTCATGCTCATGATCCGGGTGCGGCGCGCAAAGAACCGCCCACGTCGCCGTGTAGGCACAAGATCGCCCATGAGGCTGTTCCACACCGGCGCGGACAGATGATTGCCAGCAAAATAAAAAGCGACGCACACGATGAGAATTGGAACGGCGTGCACAGGATAGAAAAATGGCAGCCAGATCATCGGAAACCACATGATGGTTTGCAGCGCCACGCCGAACAGGATGATCCCCTTGCGCCTTCCAATGCGGCTTGCCAGCCAGGCTGAGAACAGCTGGGCGAGTGAGCCGAGCAGTGAGGGGAAGGCCGCGAGCCAGGAGATTTGTGCGGCACTGGCTTTCAGGAACAAAGCGTATGCCGAAATGTAATGTTCGCCGACGCCGGCCATGACGGAATAGGCCACGCCATCACGCACCGAGTGTCTTAGCGACTGCTCGGTACGCGGGTCCTTGGAAAAACGAGGAAAGCTCACGCTCTACAGCTCACGGCGGCAGAATCGAGTCGTGTCTGCCTTTCACGGTATTTGTATAGATGATTATAGCGTGTACGCGATCCGGTATATCCTGCCGGCAAGCCGGGCCGACGAACCGCCGGGAATGACCGACCAATCGCCGGTCCGGACGCGAGCGCGTTGCTCGGGTTTGGCCCGGCGACTAGAATGGAATGCTCACCGGAAGGAGGGAGATTTTTCATGGAAATTTTCGTAGAGCATGACCCGTCACCCATGAAGTTGGAGGTCATCGGCGTTTATGACTGGCCGATCTGGACCCGGGATGTCTCCAAGTTCCCCTGGACCTACGATGAGAAAGAGACCTGTTACATCCTGGAAGGAGAGGTCATCGTGACGCCCGATGGGGGGGAACCGGTAAAAATAGTTGAAAATGATCTGGTGTCGTTTCCTGCCGGCCTGTCCTGCACCTGGGAAATCCTGAGCCCGGTCAAAAAGCATTACAACTTTGGTTGAATTCAGAAACACTACTCCCAGAATAACTGACTAATGGAAGAAATTACTCGCAACAATCCCTCCGGTCAGACCGAGGGGGCTATGCGTTTGCACGCTACCATCCGGGCCCTGTTGAGCCCGGGCATTTGGTTTGTGCTGGCGGCGCAGATGGCCCTGCTGTTTTCACTGCAATGGCGCGTGCCGGCAGAGGCTGCACCTGTGCAATCATTGCTGGCAGTATTCCTGACCGCTGCCGCCCTGATGGCATTTTTTTACCTGCAGGCCGGTGCCTTTCATGCGTTGACGCAAGGCCGTAGCACCCTGTCACTTATGGAAATTGTCCGCGCGGGAAAACCAGTTTTTGTCAGCTTTGTGTGGCTGACGCTCAAGGCAGGATTACTGTTTGCCTTGACCATGAATGTGCTCGTGCTGGTGGCTTTGATGCTCACGGGATCAGATTTTAAGGACCTGATGCAACTGCTGGCGTCGACATTCGGCCCAATGACAGCACTGCTGGGTTTTGTGTTCGTTTACTGGCTTCCAGTTGTTTTTGTGCAGCGTGATTTCCGTCTTTTTCCTAGTCTGAAAACCTCGCTGCAGGTCGCCTGGAGCCGGCTTGCTCACGCCATGTTTCTGGCGCTGCTGGTGCTGGTGCCGGCGCTGGTGACTGGTTTTCTTCCCGCGGAGAGTCCCATGCTGATAAACGCGCTGGCAACCCTCGCGAGTGGCCTCCTCGGCTGGATTGCTTACATTTATTGCGTTGATATTCTGCAGCAGCGCCAAGTGGTCATATCGAGTAAAGTGTTACCCTAACATTCTTGAGTTGTCAGCATATTTCCTTCCAAGGCGCCAAACAGGTCAAGTTAAGTCCCTGTTTATTCCTTGAAATTACCCGGGCTGCCCGTTAGACTTCGCGTCCTGCTGCGGGGTGGAGCAGTCTGGCAGCTCGTCGGGCTCATAACCCGAAGGTCGCAGGTTCAAATCCTGCCCCCGCTACCATCCTTTGAAGGCTCCTCCGGGGCCTTTTTAATTGAATTCCATGGCCACTTTCCGATTTCACAGAAAGTGCTTATAATTCAGCCAGGTTTCAGCCGTTCCAAGAGTCAGTATAAGAAGTGGGCCGCGCGCCCACTTTTGTTTTATGGGGTATGGAGTTATGCAGGCCACGCGGACCGAATTGCGCAAGCTGCTCGAGCCCGGTGTCAGCGCCATGGGTTTTGAACTCGTGGACGTGGAAGTGGCCGGCAGCCGCCACAACCCCACGCTACGGGTGTATATCGACAGTCCCCGGGGTATCAACGTGGACGATTGCGCCAGCGTCAGCCGCCAGTTGTCGGCCCTGCTGGATGTCGAGGACCCGCTGCCGGGGCATTACACCTTGGAGGTGTCTTCCCCCGGCTTGGACCGGCCGCTGGTAAAGCCGGAAGATTTCAGGCGCTTCGTCGGTGAGACGATCAAGGTGAAGCTGCAAGCGCCCTTGCTAGGGCGGCGAAATTTCTCCGGCCGGCTAGTAAACGTGGCCGCGGACCACGTCGTGGTGGAAGTGGACAAAGAGATTTTCAACCTGGCGTTTGATGCCATGGAACGGGCGCGATTGGTGCCCCGGCTCTAAACGGCAGGTGTGACGGGAGAAACTTATTATGATGGGTAACGAAGTACTGATTATTGTGGATGCGGTGTCGCGCGAAAAAGGCGTCGGCAAGGAGATCATTTTCCAAGCACTCGAGGCGGCGCTGGCCACGGCCACGCGCAAGCGCCACAAGGGTGACATCGACGCGCGCGTGGCGATTCACCGCGACACGGGCACCTACGATACCTTTCGCCGCTGGGAAGTCATTCCGGACGAAGCCGAATTGGTTGAGTTTCCCGACCGCCAGTACAAGCTAACCGAGGCGCAAGCCATCAAGCCCGATATCCAGGTCGGGGAATTCATCGAGGAACCGCTGGAACCGGTTGAGTTCGGGCGTATCGCGGCGCAGGCGGCCAAGCAGGTCATCATGCAGAAGGTGCGCGAGGCCGAGCGCGAGCAGATCGTCAACCTCTACAAAGATCGCCAGGGCGAGATGGTAACCGGCGTGGTCAAGCGCCTCGAGCGCGGCGACGCCATCGTGGATCTTGGCAACGCCGAAGCGCTTCTTTCCAAAGGCACCATGATCCCACGTGAGGGTCTGCGTCCAGGTGACCGCATCCGCGCGTTGCTGGAAGAAGTGAAATCCGTTCCGCGCGGCCCACAGCTGTTTCTGTCACGCGTGGCGCCCAAGCTGCTGGTTGAATTGTTCAAGCTCGAAGTCCCGGAGGCTGGCGAAGGGCTGATTACCATTCACGGGGCGGCCCGCGATCCGGGATTGCGCGCCAAGATTGCCGTCAGTTCTTCCGATCCGCGTATCGATCCGATTGGGGCATGCGTGGGCATGCGCGGCTCGCGCGTGCAGAGCGTGTCGAACGAACTCGCGGGCGAACGTGTGGATATCATTCACTGGTCGGAGAATCCGGCGCAATACGTGATCAATTCGCTAGCGCCTGCTGAGGTGCAATCTATCGTGGTGGACGAGGAAATGCACAGCATGGACGTGATCGTGGACGAGAAGCAGCTGTCCCAGTCCATTGGCCGCAGCGGCCAGAACGTCCGGCTGGCGTCTGAGCTCACCACCTGGGAACTCAACATCATGACCGCGGAATCGGCGCAGGAAAAAGGCACTCAGGAGGCGGCCAACGCCATCAAGCTGTTTATGGATCAGCTGGATATGGATGAAAATGTGGCCACGGTGCTGGTCCAGGAAGGCTTCACCAATCTCGACGAAGTCGCCTACGTGCCGAAACAGGAACTGCTTGCAATCGAGGAGTTCGACGAGGACCTGGTAGATGCCATCCGCGACCGCGCGCGCGACCTGCTGTTGACACGCGCCATTGCCCAGGAAGAAAAGATCAGCCTGGCGGAGCCGGCCAAGGACCTGCTGGAGATGCAGGGCATGGACGAGAACACGGCGCATTTGCTGGCGGCGCGCGGCATTAAAACCATGGAAGAACTGGCCGAGCAAGCGGTGGATGATTTGCTGGAAATTGAGGGCATGACTCAGGAACGCGCGAGCGAACTGATCATGACGGCACGCGCGCCGTGGTTCGAGGACAAGCGGGCGAGTTGAACAATCTGCTTCCAGGAACTATATGACTCAGATCACGATTAAAGGCTTCGCTGACCAGATCGGTATCCCGCCCGAGACGCTGATGCGTCAGCTCGATGCTGCAGGCATTGCCGCCAAAAGCGAGGAAGACGAGCTGACCGAAGACGAAAAAGCAAAACTTTTTCATTACCTGCGCGCGAGTCACGGTGCTGACGACGAAGGCGCGGCAAAGAAAAAAATCACGCTTAAGCGCAAATCCACCAGCCAAGTAGTGCAGAGTACCCGCACCGGTGCTACACGCACGGTACAGGTTGAGGTGCGCAAGAAACGCACCTTCATCAAGCGTAGCGTTGTCGAGGAAACACCCCCTCCGCCGGAAGAAGTTCCGATCGAAGAACCGGTCAAGGTACCCCCCAGTACCGCCAAAGCACCCGTCCACGAGCCGGTAACGGACGAAGCAGCCGCCGTGACAGAAACTCCTGTCGCCATCAAACCTGCTCCGCCAGCCCCGGCAGCGAAACCGGCAACCAAGCCCGCCCCGGCACCGGCCAAAGAGACTAAGAAGCCGCACAAGAGCAAGAAAGACCGCCTCGAAAAACTTGAGGAACGCGAACGCGGCGAGCTGCATCTGGCGGCTGGTAAAAAAGCGCGCCGCAAAGTCAAATTGGCGGCCAACAAGCCGGTCGTTACCAGCGTAACCGGTCAACACGGATTCGAGCGCCCGACCGCGCCGATCGTGCATGAAGTGGCATTGCCGGAAACCATCACGGTTGCCGAACTCGCCCAGAAAATGTCCATCAAGGCGGCTGAGGTCATCAAGTCACTGATGCAGATGGGTTCCATGGTCACGATCAATCAGGTGCTCGACCGTGACACGGCCACGCTCTTGGTCGAGGAAATGGGGCACGTTGTGAAGGAGGCCAAGCCGAGTGACCCAGAGGCCTTGCTGGCAACGCCGACGGCCGAAGTGACTGCTCAAGCTGAGCCGCGCCCACCAGTGGTGACCGTCATGGGGCATGTGGACCATGGCAAAACCTCGCTGCTCGATCATATCCGCAAAGCCAAGGTGGCCTCGGGCGAGGCAGGCGGCATCACCCAGCATATCGGCGCGTACCACGTGGAAACGCCCAAGGGCGTCGTCACCTTTCTCGATACGCCTGGCCACGAGGCCTTCACCGCCATGCGCGCCCGCGGCGCCAAGGCCACCGACATCGTAATTCTGGTGGTGGCGGCCGATGACGGTGTCATGCCTCAGACGGTTGAGGCAGTGCACCATGCGCGCAACGCCAAGGTACCGCTCGTGATCGCGGTGAACAAAATTGACAAGCCCGAAGCGCAACCGGAGCGCGTACGCCAGGAACTCACCAAACATGAAGTCGTCCCGGAAGAGTGGGGCGGTAGCGAGATTTTCGTGAACGTCTCCGCCAAGTCCGGCGAAGGTATCGACAAGCTGCTCGAATCGGTGTTGCTGCAGGCCGAAGTGCTCGAATTGAAAGCGCCAAAAACAGGACCGGCCTCTGGTCTGGTGGTGGAAGCGCGTCTCGACAAGGGTCGCGGCCCGGTCGCGACGGTGCTGGTGCAGCGCGGCATGCTGCGCAAAGGCGACGTGATTCTGGCCGGGCGCGAATACGGACGCGTGCGTGCCATGCTGGATGAGAAAGGAAGGCCGATCAAAGAAGCCGGGCCCTCCATCCCGGTCGAGATTCAGGGCCTGTCCGGCGTGCCGAGCGCGGGCGAAGAGGTCATGGCTGTGGAATCCGAGCGCAAGGCGCGCGAGATCGCCCTCTATCGCCAGGGCAAGTTTAAGGATGTGCTGCTCGCGCGCCAGCAGGCGGCGAAACTCTCGAACGTCTTTGAACAGTTAAAAGAGGACGAGGAAGCCAAGACCCTGAATCTCATCATCAAGGCTGACGTACAGGGTTCCATCGAGGCGCTCACCGTAGCGCTCGAGAAGCTTTCCACCAACGAAGTGAAGGTCAAGGTTGTGCACGGCATGGTCGGCGGTATCACCGAATCGGACGTGAACCTGGCGGTGGCCTCGAACGCCGTCATCATTGGATTCAACGTGCGCGCCGATGCCGCCGCCCGCAAGTTGATCGAGCACCAAGGCGTGGACGTGCACTACTACAACGTTATCTACGACGCGGTGGAAGAGGTCAAGACCGCCTTGAGCGGCATGCTCAAGCCGCAGATCAAGGAGCAGACGCTGGGCTTGGCCGAAGTGCGCGAAGTGTTCCGCTCGCCCAAGATGGGCGCGGTCGCCGGTTGTTACGTGGTCGAGGGGCTGGTGAAGCGAAATCGTCCAATCCGCGTGTTGCGCGATAACGTGGTGGTCTACGAGGGCGAGCTTGAATCGCTGCGCCGCTTTAAAGATGACGCCGGCGAAGTGAAGGCCGGACTCGAATGCGGCATTGCCGTCAAGAATTACAACGACGTGAAGGTCGGTGACCAGATCGAGGTGTTCGAGCGGGTTGAGGTCGCCCGGACGCTGTAACCGGCGGTGTTTGCCGGGCCGCTTTGCTCGCGGCGGGGTTATTGCCATGCACAAAGAATCCAACCGACCGCGACGAGTCGCGGAACTTATTCGGCGTGAACTTGCCATGTTGATCCCACGCGAGTTTAACGATCCTCGCGCACACCAGATCACGCTGACGGGGGCGGAGGTGTCGCCCGATCTTTCCACCTGCCGCGTGTATTTTTCCCTGCTCGCCGGTTCTGCCGGGGCGCAAGAGGCCGCCAAGGCGCTCAACCACGCCGCCAGTTTCCTGCGCCACGGGCTCAAGGACCGCGTGAGCCTCCGTCGCGGCGTGCCGCAATTGCGATTCGTGTTCGACGAGTCGCTCGAACGCGGTGCGCGTCTCGACAGCCTGATTGAGCAGGCCATCGAAGAAGACAAGACCCATAAGGATTGATCATGCGCGCACGCCGATACTGTACCCCGGTCAACGGGGTTATGCTGCTGGACAAGCCGGTCGGCCTGACGTCGAACCAGGCTTTGCAGACAGTGAAGCGCCTGCTGAACGCCTGCAAGGCCGGTCACTCGGGTAGCCTCGATCCGATCGCAACCGGGCTGCTGCCGCTCTTTTTCGGCGAAGCCACAAAGCTCACGCAGTTCTTGCTCAACGCTGACAAGCGCTACTGGACGGTGTTTCGGCTGGGGGTCAGCACCACGACTTACGACAGCGAAGGCGAGGCGACGGCCACCCGCCCGGTCAGCGTTACGCGGCGCGATGTGGAACGCGCGCTGCTGCGGTTTCACGGTGAGATCACACAAGTCCCGCCAATGTATTCGGCGATCAAGCACCAAGGCGAAGCACTCTACAAGTTGGCACGCGCCGGGGTCGAAATCGAGCGCAAGCCGCGACCGGTGACGGTCCACGAAATCAGGCTGGTGAGCCTGGAAAAAGATTTACTGACGCTGGAAATCGCCTGCTCCAAGGGCACCTATGTCCGCAGTCTGGCGCATGATCTCGGCGAGGCACTCGGGTGCGGGGCCCATGTGGTGCAGTTGCGCCGATTGGCCATTGGACATGTTGATATCAAAAATGCGGTTCCGCTCGACCGCCTTCAGGCTCAGGCATCA
>DATCZH010000143.1:0-3278 GCA_036526015.1 Sulfuricaulis sp. | reverse complement strand
ATCGCTGTTCTCCGGTGAAACGATTTCGAGCAATTCCGTGTAGTCACCGCGCTCCAGGTACTGCGCAAATTCCGGATCGCGTAGCAAGTTCAGTAGGCGCATGCCAACATCGCGTGGGTAACGTACGCCGAGCAATGTGGCGGCTGAGGTATTGGCCCACTCGATGTCATCCTGTTGCGAAAGCACGATCACCGCATCCGGCATGGCTGAGGCGGCTTTCTGGAAGCGTGTCAGCATGCCACTCAGATGATCCTGTCGGCGAGATGACTGTTTGACGAGTTTGAGGATTTCATCGAAAACCTCGCCCCACAACCCGCCGGCGTCCGGAATATCGCTGGCGCGATGATCAATCAACCAGCTGTGCAAGCTGCGCAGGTTGCGCAGCGTCCAGGCGATGTACAGGACGAAACCAATGGCGGCGATCAGGAAGGGGCGCCCGGTCAGCGCGCCGAAGAACAGGCTGGCGATGGCGATACCGATTAGAATCCATATTTCACGCCATAGGCCGGAATGCACGGGATTAAATCCCTTCCGAGAACCGGTAACCGGAACCGCGCACAGTATGTATAAAACGGTCATGCCGGGTCGGTGCCAGGATTTTCCGCAGGCGGCGAATATGGACGTCCACGGTGCGCTCCTCCACGTAAACGTTGTTGCCCCACACACTATCCAGTAGGCGCTCGCGCGTATGCACGCGCTCGGGATGGGTCATGAAAAAGTGCAGCAGGCGGAACTCGGTTGGGCCGAGGCTGAGGGGTTTGCCTGCGACCGTGACCCGGTGCGTTACCGGGTTTAGCAACAGTCCACCGGCCTCGACGGCCATCTCCACCGCGTGTGGCGTGGTGCGACGCAGCAACGCCCGGATGCGCGATAGCAACTCGCGCGTGGAAAAGGGTTTAGTGATGTAATCGTCGGCCCCGCTGTCGAGTCCTTTCACCTTGTCATCTTCTTCTGTGCGGGCCGTGAGCATGATCACGGGAATGTCCTGCGTGAGCTTCTCGTGCCGCAAGCGGTGCGCGTATTCCACCCCGCTGATCTTCGGCAGCATCCAATCGAGCAGAATCAGATCGGGTTTGTCCGCCACGATTATTTTCTGGGCCTCGAACACATCCGCCGCCTCCAGGCAGACGTAGCTCGCCTGCTCCAGCGCCAGGCAGACCATTTGCCGGATCGCAGGCTCGTCGTCGACGATGAGGATTCTTGCCTGGCTAGTCATAAAAAACCGATGGCGGTGCATTTCATATCATAAATGTGTCATAAATATGACAATTTTGTCAGAACCATGTAGCTAACCTGCCAGGAACGATATGTTCCCGCCAGCGCCGACGAAGGTGGGGGCAAGGCCCGTCCATTTTGGTTACCATTACCGTTTCAGCCCCATCCCCATTGACTCTAGTGAAGTGGTAGCGAGGCTGTGTATTCGAGGTCATCAGAAACATGCGTAAAAACACCGTCAGACCGACCGATATCAAATTGCATCAGAAATCACGCCTCTTGGAGGTCGCGTTCGATGATGGCAGCCAATTCAAGCTTCCCTGCGAATACCTCAGGGTGTACTCGCCCTCGGCCGAAGTTCGCGGCCACGCGCCAGGTCAGGAGATCCTCCAACTCGGCAAGGAGAACGTGAATATCACCCACATCGAACCGGTGGGAAGTTACGCCGTCACGCTGTACTTTGACGATGGACACAGCACCGGGATTTATTCCTGGGATTGGTTGCATCACCTGGGCACGAACCAGGAAAGTCTGTGGAAGCAGTATCTGGACCGCCTTGCCAAGGCTGGCTATCAGCGCAAATCCGTCAAAGCCACCGAGTAAATCTACCATGCCGCCAGGCCCTCAGGAACGCAAGACACACTTCGGTTTCCGCGAAGTCCCGGAAACCGAGAAAAACGGTCTCGTTGCCAGCGTCTTCCATTCGGTCGCCAATAAATATGATCTGATGAATGATCTCATGTCGCTTGGCATCCACCGGCTTTGGAAGCAGTACGCGGTGGAGGCGAGTGGTGTACGCGCCCGGTTCCGCGTGCTTGATGTCGCGGGCGGGACCGGCGACCTGGCGGCGAAATTCGCCCTGCGTGTCGGCTGGCGCGGGCAGGTGGTGCTGGCCGACATCAACAGTTCCATGCTGGAAATCGGCCGCCGCCGTCTGGCGGACGAAGGTTTTGCGGGGAATGTGGCTTTCGTGCAGACGGATGCCGAGAACCTACCGTTTCCTGACGACTATTTTGACCGCGTGAGCATCGCCTTTGGGTTGCGCAACGTAACGCATATCGATCGCGCCCTCGCGTCCATGTACCGGGTGCTGAAGCCGGGCGGCGCTCTGCTGGTGCTCGAGTTTTCCCGGCCCGTCTCACCGGGAGTGAGTCGTCTTTATGATTCCTATTCTTTTAATGTACTGCCCTGGCTTGGGCGCGTCGTGGCACAGGACGAAGGCAGTTACCGCTATTTGGCGGAGTCGATCCGCAAACACCCCGATCAGGAAACGCTGAAGGGGATGATGGTAAGTGCCGGATTTGAGCGCGTGCAGTATTACAACCTGACCGGCGGCATCGTCGCTCTGCATAAAGCCTATAAGTATTGAATCAGTATTTTTCGCCGGACGGATAGTGTGAACGCTGACACGACATTCATTGCCTTCCTGGAATCCACCGTCAATCGCTTATTGCGCCTGGATTCTGCGACGCGCGCGCGTGTTGCTGAACTAAAAGGCAAAGTCATCAGGCTGCAGACAACAGGTGACCATCCCTTCACGATCATTGTGCTTCCGGACGAATCGGGATTGCACTTACTTGATCGGCCTGAACGCGAACCGGATGTCACGCTGACCGGGGATATCCCCTTAATTTTCCAGTTCGCACTGCGCCGCTTCTTTCCGGACATCGTAGCCTCGGGTGAAGTGCAGATCAGCGGTGATATTGATCTCGGCCAGCGTTTTCAGCGTCTGCTGGAGGAGGCCGACATCGACTGGGAGGAGCAGGTCGCGCAAGTGCTGGGCGATGTCCCGGCGCATCAGCTGGGCAATGTGTGGCGGGATCTGGGCAGTTGGTCGAAGCAGGTGCGGCACACGCTGATACAGGATTTCGCCGAATACCTCCAGGAGGAAAGTCGTTTGCTTCCCATGCGCTCGCGCGCCATGGCCTTCCGGCAATCGGTGGAAACCCTGCAGCATGATCTGGAAAACCTGGAACAACGCCTGGCGCGTTTGAACGAGAATCGGCGATGACCCGATTGCGCCAGGTAGGCCGGTTGCTCCGCATCACACGGATATTTGTGCG
>DATCZH010000142.1:0-5366 GCA_036526015.1 Sulfuricaulis sp. | reverse complement strand
ATGGCCGGCGCGGCGGGGGTGATGATGTCCTTCATCTATTCGTTCTGGCCCGGATCAGGCATTGATTTCATCCAGAAGTGTTTCGCCATCATTATCATCGGCGGTATGGGAAATTTTGTCGGCGCCCTCTATGGCGGCGTCCTGCTCGGCGTTGTGGAATCCTTTGTCGGAGGATTCATATCGACCCAAGTGGCCGAGGCCGTGGCTTACCTGCTGCTGGTAACGGTGCTGCTGGTCCGCCCGACTGGCCTCAAAGGGGTGGCGCGTGCTTGACGGCAACCAACGGATAATCAGCTTCTGGGTGGGCACGGTGCTCGTGGGACTGGCCCTGTTGGCGCCATTCGGTGTGAATGAGTATTACCAGTCATTTCTGCTCCAGGTGTTCCTTGTGATCGCGCTGGCGCAGGCCTGGAACCTGATCTCGGGCATGACCGGATACGTTTCATTTGGTCACGCGGCGTTCTTCGGTGTCGGTGCCTATACTGGCGCGCTGTTTCTCACCTGGGGTTATCCGTGGTGGCTTGCGATTCTCAATGGCGCCGGCGTTGCCGCGTTGATCGCCGTGCCGATCGGGTTCCTGACGCTGCGCTTGCGCGGTCCGTACTTCGCCATTGCCATGCTCGGGCTCAACGAGGTCGGGCGCGTTACGGCTACGCTCTGGGTGGATCTTACCGGCGGTGGCAGCGGCATGACGATTTCACCCACGCTGCTCCCCTCTCTTGACGTGAAATACTTTACCATGCTCGCTATCGCTTTGGGGGCAACACTGCTCATCGCCTGGGTTCATCGTAACCGCTTCGGCCTGGAGCTGCGCGCCATCCGGGAAGACGAGGAGGCGGCTGAAATGGTGGGCGTCAACACTACGCGTAACAAGGTGACCGCCTTCGTGCTGTCGGCGCTGATTCCCGGCGCGGTCGGCGCGGTCTATGCCATGTATACGAGCTACATCGACCCCGCAGCCGGCTTCGATCATGCGCGCAACATCGAGATGATCGTGGTGGTGTTGTTCGGCGGCAGTGGTACGGTCTGGGGGCCGATCATCGGCGCCGCTACCGTGATGGTGCTGCGCGAAATGTTGTGGGCGCAGTTTCCGGCGGCGCATCTCGCCGCCCTCGGTGTCCTTCTGCTGTTTGTGGTCTTGTATCTGCCCGGTGGACTTGTGTCCATGGTGCGGGAGCGCCAGCAGAAACGACCCGATGCGCGCCCGGGAGAATCCCCATGACAGAACCAGTCCATCACCCGGATCATATCCTTTGCGCTTGGGGGATTTCACGCGATTTCGGCGGTGTTCATGCCCTGCGGGACGTAGATTTGCACGTGGCGCGTGGCACTATCGCTGGATTGATCGGACCAAACGGATCGGGCAAGACGACCCTGTTTCAAGTGATTTCGGGAATGGATCAGGGGGCGACCGGCATGATTAATTTCGACGGTGAATCCATCCTCGGATGGCGGCCATCGCAAATCTATCGTCGCGGCTTGGCGCGTACCTTCCAGCTTTCACGCGTCTTTCCGGAATTGACAGTGTTGGAAAATCTGGTCGTGGCCGGCAGCCGCCATGACCGCAGTGTCGAGGAACGCGCATTTGGGTTGCTCGAGCGCGTGCGGTTGCGCGAATACGCCAAAGTCCGAGGTAAAAATCTTTCTTATGGACAGCAGAAGCTTGTCGAATTTCTGCGCGTGCTCATGAGTGATCCCGCACTGATCCTGCTGGATGAGCCGGCGGCCGGGGTGAATCCGACGCTGCGCCAGACGCTGTGGGACATGGTGCGGCACCTCAACGGTTTAGGCACGACGTTTCTCGTCATTGAGCACAACATGGAGGTGATTGCCGATCTTTGTTCGGATGTATATGTCTTGAGCGAAGGCGAAATGATTGCCCATGGCGACTTCACCGCGATCCGTAACAATGAACAGGTGCTGGAAGCCTATTTCGGTAAAAAGCGCAAGTCGGGCACAGCATGAAGGAGCCACTGTTAACCATTCGCGATCTGGAAGTTTCCTACGGGGCGGTACAAGTCCTGTTCGGAGTTAAGCTCGAGGTGCAGGCCGGCGAGATCGTGTGCATCATCGGCCCGAACGGTGCTGGCAAATCCACAGTGATCAAGGCGGTGATCGGCCTGGTGCCGGTGCAGAAGGGGCAGGTCGATTTCGATGGTAAGGCTATCACCAACGCGCCGGCACATGAGATTCCCGCGCTCGGCATTACTTATGTGCCCCAAGGTCGCATTGTTTTTGCCACCATGACCGTGGCCGATAACCTGGAGATGGGTGCGTTTCTTCAGCGTGACGCTCAGAAGCGTCGGGAGGCGGTGCAAGCGGTGTTTGATCAGTTCCCGCGCCTGTACGAGCGGCGTAACCAGCCGGCCGGCAAGCTTTCTGGGGGCGAGCAGCAGATGCTCGCCATCGGACGCGCACTCATGATGAATCCGCGGCTTGTGATCCTCGATGAACCCTCACTTGGCCTCTCCCCGAAATATGTCGACCTGATCTACGAACATTTGCTTGAACTGAAGCGCCAGGGCCGGACCCTGCTCATGGTGGAGCAGAATGCCGCCCGCGCCTTGGAGCTATCGGACCGTGGCTACGCCCTGGAACTGGGGCATAACCGCTTCGCCGACACCGGTGCCAAACTACTGGCGAATGAAGACGTTCGTCGGATGTACCTGGGCGGTGCCTGATCCCGCAGCGGTAGAATTTTATGTCTGGCTAGATTGTCTTCAGTGAATAAGATTCATGGTCCGGTCCTGGAACCATGGCACAGAAACGCGATCCTAAATAACGATAACTATCGTCCACGCAACCCGAATATGCCGATTACCCTATTTCAAATCTCAATGTTACGAATCCGTGCTTGGAAGTCCCCTCCAAGCATCAGGCAGTTTTTACTGGGTCTTCTGCTGGTATTTCCGGCCAGCGCTGACGCCGCGGATCCGGCCGGAAAGCGCATGGGCGGATGGCGGCTCGCCGAGGAGTCCAGCCCCTATTTGCGCATGCATCAGGACAATCCTGTGGAGTGGTATCCCTGGGGCGAGGAGGCCTTGGCCCGGGCCAAGAAGGAAAACAAGCCATTGATGATCTCAATCGGTTATTTCACTTGTCACTGGTGCCATGTGATGGAGCGTGAGTCGTTCCGCAATCCGGAGATTGCCCGTCTGTTGTCCGACGGTTTTATCTCCATCAAAGTGGATCGCGAACAGCGGCCGGATATCGATGCGGCCTATATGACTTTTGTCGTGGCCACGCAGGGATACGGCGGCTGGCCCATGACTGTATTGGCCACACCCGATGGCACGCCGTTTTTCGGAGGCACCTATTTCCCGCCGGAGAACCGGGAGAACGCACCGGGTTTCGCCCCGCTCCTGCGCAAGGCGCGCACTCTCTGGGAAAAGGACCGTCAGAACATAATCGAGACGAGCCGACAAGCTGTGGAGCAGATAAAGCAGGCCATGGTCAAGAACAAGCCGTTATCCACGTTGACGAACGAGACAGTCGCGAAGGCTCGCCAGCTGTTCCGTGCGCAATTCGATCAACACGAGGGGGGATTCAGTTTAGCGCCTAAATTTCCGCAACCGGCGGAATTGTTGTTCTTGTTGCAGGATGATGACGCACAAAGCGCGGAGATGGCGTTGTTCACCCTTGACCGGATGGCGGCGGGCGGCATCCATGACCACGTCGAAGGGGGTTTTCACCGCTACGCCACGGATCCGGGCTGGCGTGTTCCACATTTTGAAAAAATGCTTTATGACCAGGCTTTGATCGCGCGCGCATACCTTGCCGCGTATCGCCGGACGTCGAATAAAAAATACGCCGACGTGGCAGAAAGAATTCTGGATTTCACCATGGCAAACATGCGCGATGCCCGCGGGGGTTTCCATTCGGCACTGAGCGCAGACAGCGCTGTCAATGCCAAAGCCCCGCACAAGATGGAAGAAGGGGCTTATTACGTTTGGGAATGGAAACAATTGCGCGAGGCCATACCCGATCTAGTGTTGCGCAAGTGGGCGATTGCCTACTACGACCTTAAACCGGAAGGCAATGTCGTGGAAAGCAGCCTGGCCGAACTGGCGGGGAAAAACATTCTTTATATCTCCAGGACCGGTGAAGAGTTGGCTAAGCAGTTCGGTGAAAACCTGACTACGGTGAACACTCGAATCAGAGCGTTGAATCGCCTGCTGTTCTCGGCGCGCCGTGTACGACCGGCGCCACCACGCGATGAGAAAGTCGTCACGGCGTGGAACGGATACATGGTGACGGCGCTGGCGGAAGCTGGTCAGCTTCTGAACCAGCCGCGTTACCGGCAGGCGGCGGAGAAAACCGCTCGATTCATCCTGACGGTGCTTTATGATGAAAAACCCAACCTGCTGTACCGCGATTGGCGCGGTGGCAAGCGGGGTGTCACGGGTTTTGCGGAGGATTATGCCGCCATGAGCGAAGGGTTGCTCGCGCTTTACAATCTGGATGGAAATAAGCAATGGCTCGCCGCTGCAAAAAATCTAACCGATACCCAGATCAAGTTATTCTGGGACGATGCGGATGGCGGATTTTATGGCGCAGATCGCAACACCGGTTTGTGGCTGCGCGATAAACCTGCCGCTGACAATGTAACGCCTTCCGCCAGCGCCATGTCGGTCGGGAACCTGTTGAAACTCGGCTCCCTGACGCGTGAAAAAAGCTATACCGAGATGGCCTTGCGCACGGCGGCCTGGCAGGGCGGCATGCTGCGCGAAACGCCCGAAGCCATGCCCTATACCCTGATGCACTGGCCGCTGCTGCTGGCGCCGGCCGGCAAGCCAGCCACCCCTC
This sequence comes from Sulfuricaulis sp., assembly GCA_036526015.1. Classification (GTDB taxonomy): domain Bacteria; phylum Pseudomonadota; class Gammaproteobacteria; order Acidiferrobacterales; family Sulfurifustaceae; genus Sulfuricaulis. Next base: position 560 of record DATCZH010000142.1, on the reverse strand, counting down.
AAAGCCGCTGATTCGGCGGGATTATTTCCTGCCACACCGATAGCGGCCCCGCTTTCGGCCGTGTTCCTTTATGGTGCATTCCCGACGGAAATCAGGGATTTACCCGGTTTTGGCACAACCTATGCAATTCTTTGGGCAGGAAGGCAGTAAGGAGAAGGCCATGGAAATCCGGACAGGAATACAGCGCAAGCCGCGTCGCTTCCAGGTGCTTCCCGGCAGCCGGGAAGCGGTTGTGAACACGGACAGCGCGCCCCGGGTGAAAACGGACATTGTCTGTCTTTACGGCGTAGCGGTCCAACGCACCGCCATCGACAGACGGGAACTGGTCGAATTCGAGTTTCTTCCCGATGCCGCCTGAGAAAAACATGTACCGGCCGGATCCGTTGCGGCGGAACCGGCTGGCAGGATCAGGGTGACAGTAATGTTCCGTCTGACGCGGACCTATTCGATTGCGAGTTTTCTCGGCATTGTCTTGGTGGCGGTGGCGCTCGGCGTGTTCTATCGCATGATCGCGGTGCAATCCCTGAAGGAGCAGCAAACGCAGGCCAACGTTTTCCTCA
>DATCZH010000141.1:0-20593 GCA_036526015.1 Sulfuricaulis sp. | reverse complement strand
GCGGTCCTTCATGGCGAACGCCTCCTTGAGCGCCCCCTCCACGTCGCCGGGCTTCTCAATCTTAAAACCAACGTGCCCGTAGGCCTCGGTCAATTTGACGAAATCCGGGAGCGCATCCATGTACGAATGCGAATAGCGCCGGTCGTAGAAGAATTCTTGCCACTGGCGCACCATGCCCATATAGCGGTTGTTGAGATTCACAATCTTCACCGGCAGATCGTACTGCTTGCAGGTGGAAAGCTCCTGGAGGCACATCTGGATCGAGGCCTCACCGGTGACGCAAGCTACCGTGGCGTCGGGAAACGCGAGCTTGACTCCCATGGCCGCCGGCAGGCCAAAACCCATGGTGCCGAGTCCGCCGGAATTGATCCAGCGTCGCGGCTTGTCGAACTTGTAATATTGCGCCGCCCACATCTGATGCTGACCCACGTCGGATGTGATGTACGCATCGCCCGCGGTGAGTTCGTAGAGTTTTTCAATGACATACTGCGGCTTGATGAGTTGGCTGTCACGGTCATATTCCAGGCAGTTCAACGCGCGCCACTGACCGATCTGCTTCCACCAGGCCACCAGCGCTTCCTTGTCGGGTTTCCGGTTCGAGGCCTTGATGAGTCGGATCATCTCGTTAATGACCGGTCCGGAGGCGCCCACTACCGGGATTTCTACAGGCACGTTTTTCGAGATCGAAGACGGGTCCACGTCCACGTGAATAATGCGCGCGTGCGGACAGAACTTGTTGAGATCGCCGGTCACGCGGTCATCGAAGCGCGCACCAATGCCGATCAGCACGTCGCATTCGTGCATGGCCATGTTGGCTTCATAGGTGCCGTGCATGCCGAGCATGCCGACGAACAGCGGATCGGTCGCCGGATAGGCCCCAAGCCCCATGAGCGTGTTGGTGCAGGGGTAACCCAGCAGGCGCACCAATTCGGTCAACGACGCCGAGGCCTCGCCCAGCACGATCCCGCCGCCAGTGTAGATCATCGGCCGTTTGGCCGAGAGCATGAGATCGACCGCCTGGCGGATCTGCACCGAATCGCCCTCGGTCACCGGTGAGTAGGACCGCATGGAAACGGTACGGGGATACTCGTACTCACATTTGTGCGCGGTGACATCCTTTGGGATATCCACCAGCACTGGGCCGGGCCGGCCGGTGCTGGCGATGTAAAAGGCCTTTTTGATCGTCGCCGCCAGGTCCTTGACATCCTTCACCAGGAAATTGTGCTTCACGCAAGGGCGCGAGATGCCGACGGCATCCACTTCCTGGAACGCGTCATCGCCGATAAGGCTGGTGGCCACTTGGCCGCTGAATATCACCAGCGGGATGGAGTCCATGTACGCCGTGGCGATGCCGGTGATGGTATTTGTCACTCCCGGACCGGAGGTGACAAGCACCACGCCGGGGCGGCCGGTGGCGCGCGCGTAACCGTCGGCGGCATGCGCCGCGCCCTGCTCATGCCGCACCAGGATGTGCTTGACCCGATCTTGTTTGTACAGCGCGTCGTAGATGTGTAGCGCCGCGCCACCGGGGTAGCCGAAGACGTGCTCCACGCCTTCATCAGCCAGGCAGCGGACAAAAATATCTGCACCCGTTAATTCCACAAAATCCTCAAAGAAAATAAAAAAAAACCCGCGTACGCCCCAAACCGGGCGCGCGGGCATTGGCGTTTGCCGGTTTAAACTAGGAAATTACTTATAAGTATCCGCAGGGTCAATAGCGGTGAGTGGCAAACAGCGTCTTTTACTGCCGGCGCCAGGTGGTTTGACCGGCGGTATCCTCCAGAATCACTCCCTGGGCCCTCAATTCATCACGCAAGCGGTCCGATTCGGCCCAATTCTTCTTCTTGCGCGCCAGTGCGCGCCGCGCGATCAAGGCCTCAATTTGCATGTCTGTCAGGCCACCAATGTCAGCGCCTCGCAGGAAGGTCTGGGGGTCATTCTGCAGCAAACCAAGCACCCCGCCCAAGCGGCGTAATGTCGCAGCCAGCAGCGCGGCCGCGTCTGAACCATCTTCGCGTAACTTGTTGATGTCGCGCGCCAGCTCGAACAACACCGCCAGCGCGCCGGGCGTGTTGAAGTCGTCATCCATGGCGGCCTGGAATTTGTTTTCCCAATCCGCAGCGCTGCTTCCCTCGGCGGCCGGGGGCAGCTCCTTGAGCACCAGGTAAAGCCGGGTCAGGGCAGCCTTGGCCCCTTCCAGGTTCTCGTCGGAGTAATCGAGCGGGCTGCGGTAATGGCTGGCGAGGATGAAATAGCGCACCACCTCCGGCTCGAATTTCTTCAGAACCTCGCGCACAGTGAAGAAATTGCCGAGTGACTTCGACATTTTCTCCTTGTTCAGCTGCACGAAACCGACGTGCATCCAAGTATTGACGAAGTGCTCGCCGGTGGCCGCCTCGCTCTGGGCAATTTCGTTTTCATGATGTGGAAACTTTAGATCCATGCCGCCACCATGGATGTCGAAATGGTTCCCGAGGCAACCCGTGGACATGGCCGAACATTCGATATGCCAACCCGGACGGCCCGGCCCCCAAGCTGAATCCCACTGCGGTTCCCCGGGCTTGGCCGCCTTCCACAGTACAAAATCGAGCGGGTCGTCCTTATCCTCGCCGACATCGACGCGCGCCCCGATCTTCAGCTCATCCAAGGTCTTGCCGGACAGCGCGCCATAGGACTTGAATTTACGCACACGATAGTAGACGTCTCCATTTTTTGCGGTGTAGGCGTAGCCCTTTACCAACAACTTTCCGATCATTTCCAGAATATGGGGCATATGTGCTGTCGCGCGCGGCTCCGCATTTGGCGGTAGCACGCCCAGCGCGTTGGCGTCTTCGTTCATGGCCTGGATGAACCGCCCCGTGAGCACACTAATATCCTCACCATTTTCTCTGGCACGGTTAATGATCTTGTCATCGATATCGGTGATGTTACGGATATATGTCACCTTGAAACCTCGGTCACGCAGGTAGCGCACCACCGTGTCAAAAACCACCATGACGCGTGCGTGCCCAAGATGACAGTAGTCGTATACCGTCATGCCGCAGACATAGAGTCGAACCTGACCGGGCGTGATGGGACTAAAAGTCGCTTTCTTGCGGGTGAGGCTGTTAAAAATCTGGAGCATTATTACAAACCTTATTACTTATTTAGTTGTTGTCTTAGCTTCGCTGAGACGTCGTTTGATTAGATCCACCCCCAAAAGCTCCCATATGGCCTCAAGTTGGGGACCGTGATTCCACTCGTATACACGGCCTGACTGAGATATAAGCTCATTTACTTCACCAGACAGCGCAGCGCGTAGCGGCATAAATAAGGATTTTCCTTTCTTATTTGTGACTATCTCCAGCATTTTGACATATGAATGAAACGTAGCGGTGTCATTGTTGAAACATTCAAGAGCTTTCTTGAAGAAATCGCTTCCTGCTTTATCAATCGCAGATTTAGCATCGCGATCATATCTATGACTTTCTGCAAAAAGATTACCAGCCCATATGAAAGCATCTTCAGGAGTCGTGATGTTATCGCGAATAACTTTTACAAATAATAATTCCTTGCCCTTCGGAACAAAGCTGCTGACATAAGAACTTAAGATAGCCTTGCTATTCATCCAGACCCAGAGTTCCTCATCGGATGTATTCTTAATAGCCTCCTTCTGCCAATACACTAGCTGACTCTCGTCATAGCGAGCCGGTGCCCGGCCCAGCCGTGACAGATTAAAATTTTCCGCCAAGGTTTCCAGGTCCATGAAGGCGCTTGCATCGTACGTATGGCCGAGCCGGGCGAGATAATTACTGACTGCGAGTGGCAGAAAACCGTCTTCTCGCAACTCCTGTACACTTTTGCTGCCCGTGCGTTTGGACAGTGGAGCACCGTCTGCTCCAACCACGAGTGCAATATGGGCATACTCCGGCAGCGGCAAACCGAGTGCCTGAAGCAACATGATCTGGCGCGGGGTGTTGGTGAGATGATCCTCGCCGCGCACGACCAGCGTCACTCCCATCATCGCGTCGTCAATGGCGTTGCAGAAAAAAAACGCTGGAGTGCCATCCGAGCGGCGAATCACATAGTCTCCGATATCGTCCGTGCGGAAGATTTGCGGGCCACGCACCTTGTCTTCGAATTCGATGGTTTTACCCTCGTCCACCCGGAAACGCAGCGTGGCGGGTTCGCCCCGTGCAAACCGCGCCTGGACATCCGGGGCTGACAGTGCGCGACACTTCCCGGTGTAGCGTGGAGGCCGGCCGGCGGCGAGTGCTGTTTTGCGCGCGATGGCGAGTTCATGCTCGCTGCAAAAACATGGGTAGGCCAAACCTCGGGATTCGAGCGAAGAAAAATATTCCTTGTAGAGAGGTCCACGTTCGGACTGGGCATATGGCCCGTGCCGGCCGCCAATCTCTGGTCCTTCGTCCCAGTTGAGTCCCAGCCAACGCAAATCCAGTTCCATGGCGCGGGCATATTTCTCGTGTCCACGCATGGCATCGGTATCTTCGAAACGCAGCAGAAACACACCTTGCGCCTGCCGGGCCAGCAGAAAATTGAATAGCGCCGTGCGGATATTGCCGAGATGCAACAGACCCGTGGGGCTGGGGGCAAAACGAGTCTTGATGGGTCGCGAAGTCATCGTGCAGGGCGCCATGTTAGCGGAATCCGCTGATTCGGCGTAGTCCCGCCGGTTACGACAGCCCCGCCAATCCGGTGTAAACTCAACAGAGGAGCCTGCCAGCCGCGGGATAATTCAACAGAAAGCGAAAAATAGGGCAACCCTTGATGATTCACATGAAAACCAACTTCGGCACCATTGTCCTGGAACTCCACCGGGAGAAGGCACCGAAGACCGTAGAGAATTTCCTTGCCTACGCCAATGACGGATTCTATGACGGCACATTGTTTCACCGAGTCATCGACAAGTTTGTCATCCAGGGCGGCGGTTTCGGACCGGGCATGACGCAAAAGATGACGCGCCCGCCAATCGAGAACGAGGCAAATAATGGCCTGCGTAATGCCCGTGGCACCATCGCCATGGCGCGCGCCACCGATCCGCATTCCGCCACCAGTCAGTTCTTCATTAACATCGTCGATAATGATTTTCTCAATTACACCGCACCTACCCCGGCAGGCTGGGGCTATTGCGTTTTTGGAAAAGTTATCGACGGCATGCACATCATCGATCAGATCAAAGGCGTGGCCACCGGCTCCAAGCTCGGTCACAAAGACGTACCGTTGTCTGATGTACTGATCGAAAAAATGCAGATCATTGAGGAAAAATAGGAGCTTGATGCCAGAGATGCCGGTCAGCACATTATTCATCTCCGACCTGCATCTGTGCGGCGATCGCCCCGCCATCACCCGGCTATTCCTCGATTTCCTCCGTCACCGCGCAAGCAAGGCCGACGCCCTTTATATCCTTGGCGATCTGTTCGAGTACTGGATTGGAGATGAAGCCATCGAGCAAGACGAATTCCGCGTGATCATCGACGGCTTGCGCGATCTCACCGCGAGCGGGACACCGGTCCTGGTCATGCACGGCAATCGCGATTTCCTGATGGCGCGCCGGTTCGAAAAAACCACAGGCTGCCGGCTATTGCCCGATCCGACGCTCGTCGATCTGCACGGCACCTCCACCCTGCTCATGCACGGTGATTCCCTGTGCACTGACGATATCGAGTACATGGCCTTCCGCGCCAAGGTACGGGATACCGGCTGGCAGCAGGAATTTCTCGGCAAGTCCATCGCGGAACGCGATGCGATCGTGCGCAATTACAGGGAAATCAGCAAAAACTCCACCTCGAACAAAAAACTGGAAATCATGGACGTCAATCAGAAGGCGGTCGAAAGCGTCATGCGCGAGCACAATGTGCAGCGCCTGATTCACGGCCACACGCATCGTCCGAAAGAGCATGTCTTCGACCTCGACGGCCGGCCTGCGCGCCGCATGGTCCTCGGCGACTGGTATGAACAGGGAAGCGTACTGAGCGTGGATGCGTGCGGCTGGCGGCTGGAATCACTCCCGCTGACCGCAAGAAATCCCGCCACCGTTCGGGCTGACGCCTCGTAACACCCGTTGCGCCTAACGGTTGCGCAGCTCGTCGATCGACAGGCGATGGTAATCGCCAGGCAGACGCAGCATGGCGGCCGTGGCGCGGAATTCCGTGTTGTAATCCACAAGCTCGATCGTCCTTCCGGTCATGTCCACAAGCCGCACCGGAAATCCATGCTCCAGGTGGCGCGCAGGGAAAAAGATATTGTTCGCCATCCCGCAAGGGGTCTGCATTTCGGCTGGTGTAAACGGGAGAGTCTTAGCCTGTTGCCCCGCCAGCACTGTGTGATATTGACGTAACGCTGCCACAACCTCCGGCATCAAACCGTCCGCGGCATACAGCTCATAGCAGCGTGTTCCGTTCGTCCGTAATTCAAAATGGCTGACTTTATATGTCCCGACCGCAGGAAAGGCAGCGCTGTCCGCCATCACCTCATTTTTCAAGCTGCTAGGTGGTTTGGCGTCCATCGGCCGTGGGGGAATGACGAGGATTTGCCGCTCCCCTCCGGTAACGCTGTAAATGGTTCCTTCAGCCCGGTCAAACAAGAGGAAATTCACATCATCGGCCCCGCCGTCCATGCGCAGGAAGCCCGCTGTGACGATCATGCGAGTACGGTTGGGATCAGCGCCCGGTTCGTGTTCGACAAAATACAGAACGGTCGCCGGCGTCGTCGGGGTTGAACAGGCAAACATTGCGGGCAACCACAGGGCGACGACAAGGAATAAACGTATGACCATATACTCTCAATTTCCTCCTTGGACTTTCAAGCCGAGCATGATGTCCATCACATTGGTGCCAGTCGGTCCGGTCTGCACCAGGTCGCCCGACGCTTCCAGAAAAGTACCGGCATCGGCCTGATCCAGGGATCGTTTGGCATCCAACCCTGTTTGCTCACCACGCGCGATAGTCCCGCCATCCACCAGTGCGCCGGCGTCGTCCGTGGGACCGTCCGTGCCATCCGTGCCGGCGGCGAGAAACCAAACGTCGTTCCGATCCTGAAATACCAGTGCCGCGGCCAGTGCCAGGCTCTGGTTGCGCCCGCCACGTCCCGGCGTCTCCGGGAGCCGGATGGTGGTCTCGCCACCCCAGACGTGAACGGTGCCCGGATCCGATCGTAACAATTTATTTGCCAGTCGTGCACCGGCTTCCAGCGCATCGCCGGAAACAAAACTCGTCTCAAGCATTGTCGGATAGCCCATTTTCTTGGCTGCTTCCACGGCGGCGCTTTTGGCGTTATCGAGTGTCGCGACAATCTCGCGTTTGACATTCTGAAAGCAGACATCATCGGGTGCGGGAGCCGGTGGCATGTGTTTCAGCGCCTCAGTGATAAAGTCCGGGAGACCCTTTATAGTCAAAGGCCGGCGCAGGTCTTCATCCGCCACCAGCGGGCCAGAACCGATCGCACGCAAATCATTTCCCGGCACATCCGACACAACCAGGCACAAGACACGTCGCGGGGAAAGCAGTTTGGCCAGTCTTCCACCCTTGAGGCGCGAGAGTCGCCGACGGATGCGATTGTAATTGTTGATATCCAGTCCCGAACCGAGTATCCAGCGATTGATTTCCTGAAACTGCTCGAGACTGATCGGCGGCGGCAAAGCCTCCACCAACGCTGAGGCACCCCCGGATATCAATACAAGCACCGCAGCGTTCGTAGGAATCCGTTCCACGAACGCTAGCAACTGCCGACCGGCCGCAAGGCTGGATTCATCCACCAGCGGATGCCCTGCTTCCAGTACCGGCCAAGGCAATGCCTCGGCATATCCTTTCTTAGTGATGATCAGCGCCTCGGCGATTAGATCGCCCATCACGTCCTGTGCGCCCTGCGCCATGGCGCAGGCGGCCTTGCCCACCGCCACCATATAGACCTCTCCGGGCAGCGGCCTTTCCTTCAACCGATCACGCACACACACACGGCCATCAACCGCCGTCAAGGAGGACTGGAAGATGGACAGAAGAATTTCGCGCTGCCGATTGATCATGTGAGGCTGTGATAGAGCGGCAACTGACGGACCATGTCATCCATGTACGACCGCCACACGGCATCCGGCTCCCAGATCGCCTCCACATCCGGTATCACGTCCTCCGGTGGCCATCCCAGCCGCAGCCGGCGATAAAGTGAGACAAACACCGACACCCGCTTGTTGGCGGCGCAGTGGATGAAAAGACGATGGCCTGACAACTTGTCCATGGTTTCGAAGAATTGCTCCAGGTCGGTGCGCGTGGGCCGTTCCCACACGACAGGAATGTGAATGTAGCGCATGCCGAGGGAATTCACGATCTCGCGCTCACCGGGAAGGGAATATTCCGTATCATGCAGCGCGAGATTTACCACGATCTGGAATCCGGCTTCGGCGACAGCAACTAATTCATCTTCTGTCGGCTGTCCGGCCGTGGCGAGTGTATCGCTCAGCCGGCGATAGTTATAAATTCCTTCCAGCAGTGCATCAAGCATGGCAAACGCAGCTAACCGAGGGTTGGCATGGAGAGACTAGAGGGGTCTTCCTTCTGTTCCGTGGGCCAGCGGCTGGTGACCACCTTGCTGCGGGTATAGAAATACACCCCTTCCATGCCGTGCACGTGCAGATCGCCGAACAACGAGGCCTTCCAGCCGCCGAAGGAGAAAAACGCCATCGGCACCGGGATAGGCACGTTGACGCCAACCATGCCGACCTCGATGTCGCGCTCGAAGCGACGTGCGTGGGCGCCGGAACTCGTGAAGATGGCGGTGCCGTTACCGTAGGGATTGGCGTTGACCAATGCAATGGCCTCATCCAGGTTCGCGGCCCGCAACACGATCAGCACCGGTCCGAAGATCTCTTCCTGGTAGATGGTCATTTCTGGTTTCACATGGTCGAACAAAGTCGGTCCGAGATAAAAACCCTGCGATTTCTCGACGATCGGATGTTGTCGGCCATCCAGCACCAGCTTGGCCTTCTGGGCCGCGCCGCTATCGATGAGCTTGCGCACCCGGTCACGATGCGCGCCGGTGATCAGCGGACCCATGTCCACTTTTTTTTCATCGCCGGCACCGACGTTCAGGCGCGACGCTCTGTCGCGTAATTTTTCCACCAGGGCATCGCCGGCGGGGCCCACGGCCACCACGGTGGAGATAGCCATGCAGCGTTCCCCCGCCGATCCATAGGCTGCACCCGTTAGCGCATTCGCGGCAAAGTCGAGATCGGCATCCGGCATAACGACCGCATGGTTCTTCGCCCCTCCCAGGGCCTGGACCCGCTTCCCCTGGCGCGCCCCGGTCTCATAGATATAACGGGCCACGGGGGTGGAACCGACGAAGGAAACCGCCTGAATATCCGGATGCGCCAGCAAGGCATCTACCGCCTCCTTGTCCCCGGGAATTACATTGAACACGCCCGGCGGCAGGCCAGCTTCTTGAAACAACTCGGCCATGCGCAGGCTGGCGGAAGGTACTTTCTCCGAGGGTTTGAGGATGAAGGTGTTGCCACAGGCGATGGCCACCGGAAACATCCACAGCGGTACCATGACCGGGAAATTGAATGGCGTGATCCCGGTGCACACGCCGACCGGCTGCAACAATGAATGGCAATCCACGCCCCGGCCGACGTCCTCGGCTTGCTCGCCCTTCAGCAGATGTGGAACGCCTGTCGCGAATTCGACAACTTCGATGCCGCGCTGAAGCGAACCCGCGGCATCTTCATGCGTCTTGCCATGCTCTTCGGTGATGAGGCCGACCAGTTCATCGCGGTGAGTCTGCAACAGTTCGCGGAATTGCATGAGGATGCGCGCACGGCGCAAGGGCGTGGTATCGCGCCATCCGGGATAGGCGGCGCGCGCCGCTGTCACCGCCCGGTCCACGTCCGACTTATCCGCGAGCGGCGCGCGCCGAATGACTTCACCGGTTGCCGGATTGAAAATATCCGCGGCACGCTGGCTCTGGCTGGCTTGTGCCTGGCCGTTGATCCAAAGGGACAAAAGTGGTTGTGTCATGGTGATACCTCTTCTAGCGTCAGCCAACGATAATAATCAATACGCGATAAGGACCGTGCGCACCGAGTGTGACGGTCTGCTCGATATCCGCTGTGCGCGAAGGTCCGGAAACAAAATTGACCGCGCGCGGGAGCGTTCCGTGCTCGAGGCGCAACCGGTCCCAGGCCTGTTCCATGGTCGCGACGATGCGTTCCGCCCCAAGCACGGCGATGTGTGTTTCCGGGAGCAGGCTCACTGTCGCCGGGGTCTCGGGTCCGGAAAGCAGCATCAGCGTGCCAGTCTCTGCAATGCCGACAAAAGCGCCGGTAATGCCCAACATATCATCCCCGCAGGCGCCGCGCGCCTGCAACGCTATCCCGGCGGAATGCCAGTCATATGGTGCCAGCTCCGGCCAGCAGGCGCCCTGCTTTGGCAGATTGTGCTGCCGCAGATATTGCGCAACCACTCCTGGAACTTCCGCGATGGTTTCAGCGCGGATGACATTGCTTGAAAGTTTTGCCGCCTGATCGGCGAAACGACTGATCAAATCACCTGCCACCGGTGGAACCGGTCCGCGCACATGTCGCCGAATCTCGCCTTCGATATCGTGGTTGGGAGCTTGTCGAGCCTTGCCAATCCGCGCCAGAATATTATCACGCGCGCTCATGTAGATTGCCTCGATTGGTAAAGATCACGGAATGTACGGCCCTCCGGTGCGGGCAAGTCGCGCCCTTTGGTCCAACCGGAAACGCCCGGAAGATAATGCAAACGTTTTTCCTTGCCGCCAGCGAGCCGCAACATTCGCACCGCCAGGCGCGAAAGGAGACCATAGACCGCCGGACGTTGAGCCGCCCAAGACCAGACTCTCAGGGCGGCGCGCTCATTCCAGGGCCGCAACCCTTGCTCCACCTGGCGGGTGCGTAAATGCCGCAGCAGGTCAGGCAAAGGAATTTTCACCGGGCAGACCACCGCACATTGGCCGCAGAATGTCGAGGCATTGGGCAGGTCGAGTGCGTTTTCCAGTCCCACGAATGCTGGCGTCAGCACCGAGCCCATCGGCCCCGGGTACACCCAGCCGTAGGCGTGGCCACCGATGTTCTGGTACACGGGACAGTGATTCATGCAGGCGCCGCAACGGATGCAGCGCAACATCGATTGCAGCTCGGTGCCGAGCAGACGGCTGCGACCATTATCCAGTAGGATGATGTGAAAATGCTCGGCACCCTCGGACTCGCTTTGGCCCCGCGTTCCGGTCAGGATCGATACGTAATTGGTGATGGATTGGGCCGTGGCGGAGCGCGGCAGGAGCCGCAACAGCGTCGTGGCATCCTCAAGCGTGGGAACAACTTTTTCAATGCCAGTGATCGCCACATGCACGCGCGGCAGGCTGGTCACCAACCGGCCGTTTCCCTCGTTGGTGACGATCAGCACCGAGCCGGTTTCAGCGATAATGAAGTTTGCCCCCGAAATGCCCATGTCCGCCGAAAGAAACTTCGGCCGCAATACTTCGCGCGCTTCGCGGCACAGCTCCGTGATTTTCGTGGTGCGCGTGCGCTGGTGCTTCTCCTCAAACAGATCGGATATTTCTTCCTTGCTCTTGTGCACCACCGGCGCCACGATGTGCGAGGGCGGCTCCTTGGCCAGCTGCAGGATATATTCACCCAGATCTGTCTCGATTACATCAAATCCTTCATTTTCCAGGTGATCATTGAGCGCACATTCTTCGGAAACCATGGACTTGGACTTGGCAATCCGGTGAACATTATGCCGTCGTGCTATGTCCGCCACGAGACGATTGGCGTCTTCAACACTTTCTGCCCAATGCACCTCGGCCCCGCGCGCCGTCGCCTCCTGCTCGAAACGCCGTAAATAGTCATCGAGCTGATTGACCACGCGCTCGCGGATATCCGCCGCCACATCACGGATTTCGTTGAAATTCGGGAGTTCCGCAATAGCCGCCCTCCGGCCGTCGACGAAATTCGACTGGAGTCTTTTCAGCGCCTGCTGGAGCTTTTCATCACCCAGCTTTTCCACCGCCTTGCGCTTGAAATGCATCGAGCTTACATGCATTCGCCGTTCTCCCCTGCCAACACTTCGGCAATATGCAGTGTGCGCGTGAGTAGGTCGCCGCGTCGGCGCAGGCGGCCCTCGATGTTCATGAGACATCCGAGATCTCCGGCGACCACGGCGGCGGCGCCGGACTTAACGATGTGTTCACACTTCTTGTCCGCCATGCGTGCAGAGATATCGCCGTACTTGACCGCGAAGGTACCGCCGAAGCCACAGCAAGTCGTGGATTCGGTCATCTCAGAGAGGGTCACGCCCGGCATTTTCGAAAGCAGTGCGCGCGGCTGCGCCTGCACGCCAAGCTCTCTCAGCCCCGAGCAGGAATCATGGTAGGTCAACGAGCCGGAATATCGGCCGGGAATCTTTTCAATCTTGAGGACGTTCACCAGAAAATCAGTTAACTCATAAGTCCGTGCGGACAGGCGCTGGATCGATACAAGAACGGTTGGGTCGTTCGCAAACAGAGCGGGGTAATGCACACGGATCATGCCCGCGCAAGAACCGGAGGGAGCAACGAGATAATCGCAACCTTCAAATTCCCGCAGCAACTTCAGCGCCAGCGCCCGGGCGGATTTTTCATCGCCCGAGTTGTAACCGGGCTGCCCGCAGCAGGATTGGGTGGATGGGACTACCACCTCACATCCTGCTGTTTCCAGCAAACGCAGGGCGGCAAAGCCGATCCTCGGCCGCATCAGATCAACGAGACAGGTGACGAACAAACCTACGCGCATGCCAATTCTCTTGTGAACTGCCCTATTCTCGCCTGCGAATGCGCCGACGTACAGCCGCCAAATAGGGCCCCGCCTGTGCGCACGCGTGAATTCAGTGAAGTTCTATTTCGCCTGTGAGAAAAGCAACACACTGGCCACCGATCAGCACGCGCTCGCCTTTGAGTTCACATTGCAGCTCACCTCCACGATGTGAAATCTGGCGCGCATGCAGTGCCGTTCGTCCCAGGCGCGCGGACCACAAAGGCACCAAGGTGCAGTGAGCTGAACCAGTGACCGGGTCTTCGTCGATACCGAAACGAGGCCCAAAGAACCGGCTCACGAAATCGCATTCCTTGCCGGGCGCGGTGGCGATAACACCATGGTTGCCAAGAGTCGCGAGCAGGCGAAAATCGGGTTTCAAGCCACGCACCAAATCCTCGCTTTCGTAGATTGCCACGTAGTTTCGCGCTAAAAGCACTTCGCGCGGCGGTTGTATCAGACCGGAAATTAGGGCTGGAGGTGCAGCACAGACTTCCGCCAGGTCGGCCGGAAAATCCAGCCACAGCCATTTATCATCACGCGTAACGCGCAGTTCGCCGCTGCGGGTCTCGAACCGGAGTAGCGGCGTGCGTTTGCCGAGCCTCTCCCACAACACCCAGGCGCTCGCCAGGGTCGCATGTCCACACAGGTCCACCTCGCGCATCGGCGTGAACCAGCGAAGTCTGTACCCCTCTTCCTGTTTCACGAAATAAGCGGTTTCCGAAAGATTGTTCTCGGCCGCAATCGCTTGCAGGGTTGAATCCGGCAACCATGTCTCCAGCGGTATGATCGCCGCCGGATTGCCGCTGAACTGTCGATTGGTGAAAGCATCGACCTGAAAAAGTTTAAGCTTCATGTTTACAATCCAAGCCCGCGCGCGAGATCTTTTTTCAAGTCCTCGATGTCTTCCAGCCCCACCGAAATCCGAATCAGCCCATCGCCGATACCGGCATCAGAACGCTGCTCGGGCGTAATCCGACCGTGCGTGGTGGTGGCCGGATGGGTGATAGTGGACTTGGTATCGCCCAGGTTGGCAGTGATGGATATGACGCGCGTGCTGTCGACCAATTTCCAAGCCGCGTGCTTGCCACCGTCCAGTTCAAAAGAAACAATCCCGCCGAAACCCGACTGCTGCTTCTTGGCCAACTGGTGCTGTGGATGGGACGCCAGGCCCGGATAGTAAACCCGCTTAACGCGCTTTTGCTTTTCAAGCCATTGCGCCAGTTTCAGCGCATTGGCGCAGTGCGCTTTCATTCTAAGACTCAACGTTTCCAGCCCCTTCAGGAACACCCAGGCGTTGAACGGGCTCAAGGCCGGCCCGCCGGTACGCATGAAGCCATAGACCTTCTCGCCCACCAGATCTTTATCTCCCACTACGGCACCACCGACGCAACGCCCCTGTCCGTCAAGATATTTTGTTGCCGAGTGGATCACGATGTCAGCGCCCAGCCTGAGCGGTAGTTGCAGTGCCGGTGTACAAAAGCAGTTGTCCACCACCAGCAGGCAACCCTTGGCATGCGCGATTGTTGCCAACCGCGTGATGTCGGCGATCTCCGTGAGTGGATTGGAGGGTGTTTCCAGAAACAGGAGTTTTGTGTTCGGATTGATCGCCTTCTCCCACGCGTCGTAGTCCGAAAGCGACACATAGCTCGTTTCGACGCCAAATTTCCCGAGATAATTATTGAACAACAGGATCGTCGGCCCGAAAATATTTCGTGAGGAGACGATGTGATCGCCGCTCTTGAGTAGCGCGAGGCAGGTAGAAAGAATGGCCGCCATGCCGGAACCGGTGGCCACACACTTCTCGCCGCCTTCCAGCGCCGCCAAGCGCTCCTCGAAGACGCGCACCGTGGGATTGGTGAAGCGCGAGTAGATGTTCCCCGGCTGCTCCCCGGAAAACCGCGCCGCCGCCTCGGCCGCGCTATTGAACACGTAGCTCGAGGTAGCAAAGATCGGCTCGGAATTCTCGCCTTCATTGGTCCGGTGCTGCCCTGCCCGCACCGCGCGGGTATCGAAACCCCAATTATCAGAATCGTCAGACATGGCCTGCTGCTCCTGTAATTACAGTCACGGCGCAGGCTTGCGGAGAACGGCGGGCACTAAAAAAGCCGCGAATGCGGCTAGAGCGGGTCATCTCGCTTTAGCGGCATTTGTATCGCGCCCGCAAGCTGAAGCTCAAATCGGCGCCAAGTAATGTAAATCTATAGTGTCACCGGTCGCCTGTCAATGGAGAAACTCCTGGGTCACTCTATACCAATATGTACCGAGGGCGTGTTTCTTTGGATATTTTCTTTGCGTGAGCAAAGAAAGAATCTCGCCCGTGGTGCGGGAACCAAAAAAACGCGGGCGCAACCCGCTCGAAATAGAAAGCCGCCCATCGGGCGGCTTTCTTAAACTCAACATCTCCGCGCCAGCGGAGATACTCCTATCTCGGAAACGTCAACACCTCCGCCGTTACCATCCCATTCTCATTCTGCCCATTCACACTACGGCTGGTCTTCGCGGAATCGTTGCGCCGATTCTCAATACGATCCAGATACGCCCGATCCACGTCGCCGGTGATGTACTCGCCGTTAAAGCAGGAGCAATCGAACTTCTGGATCTTGGGATTGCCCTCGCGCGCGGCTTCGATCAAGTCAGAGAGGTCCTGATATATGAGCTTGTCAGCTCCGATAACGGCCGCGATCTCGTCCTCGGTGCGGCCATTGCCGATCAGCTCATTACGCGACGGCATATCGATGCCGTAGACGTTGGGAAAGCGCACCGGCGGTGCCGCTGAGGCGAAATACACCTTGCGCGCGCCGGCCTCGCGCGCCATCTGGATGATCTGT
The DNA here is from genome assembly GCA_036526015.1 of Sulfuricaulis sp. GTDB lineage: Bacteria > Pseudomonadota > Gammaproteobacteria > Acidiferrobacterales > Sulfurifustaceae > Sulfuricaulis. The sequence goes on along the minus strand of DATCZH010000141.1, from coordinate 4,960 downwards.
TTGCTGGTCGTGCCGCGCACGATGGAGTCGTCCACGAGCAGCACGTTCTTGCGTCGGAACTCGACGTCGATGGCATTGAGCTTCTGGCGCACCGACTTCTTGCGCTCCGCCTGGCCGGGCATGATGAAGGTGCGGCCGATGTAGCGGTTCTTGATAAAGCCCTCGCGGTACGGTAAATCGAGCTCGTTAGCCATCTGCAGCGCTGCGGTGCGCGAGGTATCGGGAATCGGGATCACCACGTCGATGTCGAGGTCGGGCCAGACGCGCTTGATCTTGTTGGCCAGGCGTTCACCCATGCGCAAACGCGTCTTGTGCACGTAGATGCCGTCCATCATCGAGTCGGGGCGGGCCATGTACACGAATTCGAAGATGCACGGGGCGTGCATGGGTTTCTCGGCGCATGGCAGGCTGTGTACCTGACCATTCAGGTCCACCAGGATGCATTCGCCGGGCGCCACGTCGCGCACGTAATCAAAACCAACCACGTCGAGCGCCACCGACTCGGAGGCGAACATGTATTCCGTGCCCTGCTCGGTCTCGCGCTTGCCAAACACCAGCGGGCGAATGCCAAAGGGATCACGGAACGCCAGAATACCGAAGCCGGTGATCAGCATGGTCACGGCGTAGGCGCCGCGGCAGCGGCGGTGCACTGCCGACACCGCTTTGAAGATATGCTCCGGCGCCAGCCGCAGCTTGGCGACCGCTTGCAACTCGTGCGCGAACACGTTGATCAGAATTTCGGAGTCGGAGTCGGTGTTAATGTGCCGCAGGTCTTCGCGGTACAGCTCATCCTTCAGCTGGTCGGCATTCGTGAGATTGCCGTTATGCGCCAGCGCCAAACCGTAGGGGGAGTTCACGTAAAACGGCTGGGCCTCGGCCGGGGAATCACAACCGGCAGTGGGATAGCGCACATGGCCGATGCCCATGTTGCCCTTGAGGCCGAGCATGTGGCGTTCCTGGAACACGTCGCGCACCTGGCCGTTGTCCTTGCGCAGGTGAATGCGGTTGTCGTCACAGGTGAGAATGCCGGCTGCGTCCTGGCCGCGGTGCTGGAGCACGAGCAGGCCATCGTACAAGGCCTGGTTCACTGGGCTCTTACCCAGGATGCCGATGATGCCGCACATGCGGAAACCTCGAGGTCTTAAAATCCAATTTTAGCCGTAGCGTATGTGCCGGGCAATATCGCGCGGGATATAGCCGGCCACATAAACGGCCGCCCGTTCGAAAACCGGCGTGAGCGTGGACTCGCGCCACCAGTCACGCTGGGGAAATGACGTAAGCCCGGCGACGAGAAAAACGGCGACCACCAGCGCGCCGCCGCGCGCCGCCCCCATCACGCCGCCGAGCGCCGTGTTGGCCAGCCGAAAGACGCGCCGGCGCGGTAATGATTTATGGAGGAGCCAGGAAGTGATAAGGCCCAGCATGAATACCAATATGAAAATCAGCACGAAGGCAAATATCTGGCGTAATGTCGAGTCCATGATCATCTCACTGAAGAACTGCGAAACCGCGGCTGCATAGATCCACGCCAGCACGCCGGCCAGCACCCATGTCAGCATCGAGACAACCTCGCGCAGCAGGCCACGCCAGGCGCCAAATGTCACGAAGATTACCAGGGTGACGAAGATCAGCAGATCAAAACCAGTCATGCGGCTTTCACGAGGACGATTGCACCACGCCGGCCACGCCGGTTTCCTTACGGATCTGCGCTTGCGCCTTGTCCGCTTTGGCGCGATCGGCGAATGGTCCGACGAGCAGACGCAAAGCCTTTTTCCCGTTGATCGTGACAGCTTCTGTATGCACGCTGTGTCCCAGACGCTTGAGCTTGTCACGCAGACTCACGGCATTTTGTGTATTGGAGAAAGTGCCAACCTGCACCATCCAGCCATTCTCGATCTTGGTTTCCGTGGCCGGCTTTGCCGTTTTCGCGGACAATGGTTCCGGTTTTTTGGCTGCGACCGGCTTTGAATCCGTTTTGGCTTGGCTTTCGACCGGCGTTACCGGTTTGGCCGCCTCACTTTCTTCCTTTGGCTTGATTTCGGCAGCCGGTACCGGCGTCACCAAGACCTTGGTCTCGGAGGGGGTCGTGGAGGTGGGGACCTCGCGTTCGCCCTTGATTTCCGCTGGCGGCCCGCGCTCACTCAGGATCATGGGGACGAAAATTACTACCAGCGCGACCAGCACGATCGCACCGACGATGCGGTGTTTAGGATTGAATTCAGGACGGGCGTCGTCTCTGTCCGCCATGGGCATTACGTTTCTCCGAGTGCGGCGAGTATATCACCGACCGTATGGAAGGAGCCAAAGACAATGATACGATCGAATTCACCGGCCTCCTGCAACGCAGCCGCGTACGCCTGATGTACATCATCGAATCCGCGAGCCGGCGCGTGTCTTCCCCTGTTGCTCAAGAATTCCATCAACTGCGCGGCGCTCGCCCCACGTGACACACTCAGGGTGGCGGGATACCAGCGATCCACCATGTCTACCAATGGGTGGATCACCGAGGCGATATCCTTGTCTATGAGCATACCGATCACGGCGAGAGTGCGACCAGGAATCATTTGCTGTTTTAGCGTCGCGGCGAGCGAGCGCGCCGCCTGGGCGTTGTGCGCTACGTCCAGCACGCGTACCGGACGACCCGGCAACACCTGAAATCGTCCCGGAATCACGCCGGTCAACAATCCTTCGCGCACATCCGCCTGGGTCACTGGAAATCGCGGGGCGAGCATCTCCAGCGCTGTCAGTGCGCAAGCGGCGTTGTACAACTGGTAATCTCCACGCAAAGAAGGGTGAGGCAAACCGGAACGCAGGCGCTCACCCAGGCGCCAAGTCCAATCCGTGGCCGAGCGCATGATTTGAAAATCCCGTCCGATCTGCAACAGGTTTGCGCAGAGGCGTGCCGCCTCCGCGGCGATAACTGCCGGCGGGTTCGGGTCGCCGCAAATTGCGGGACGGCCATGGCGGAAGATCCCGGCCTTTTCGCGGCCAATGGCCTCGCGTGTGTGGCCCAGCCAGCTGGTGTGGTCGATGTCCACCGCCGTGAGGATGGCCACGTCGGGATCAACCGCATTCACCGCATCGAGGCGCCCGCCCATGCCGACTTCCAGCACTGCAATGTCGATTTTCGCCGCATGAAATAAAGCAAAGGCGGCGACGGTGCCAAACTCGAAATAGGTCAGCGGCACGTTACCGCGCGCGGCGTCGATACGCTCGAAGGCATCGCACAGTTCGGCGTCGGTCGCAGTACGGCCATCCAGGCGGATACGCTCATTGTAATGAATGAGATGCGGTGAGGTGTAGGCGCCGACCCGGTAGCCAGCGTGGCGCAGGATGGTTTCGCACATCACCGTGGTCGAACCCTTGCCGTTGGTGCCGGTGATGCTGATTACCCCATAGGACGGGCGGAGCAGGCCCATGTTGTCAAGCACGGCCTGCACCCGGTCAAGTCCGAGCTCGATGGTGCGCGGGTGCAGCGTCTCGATCCACGCTAGCCAATCGGCCAGCGTGCGGGACGGAAGAGAATTGGCGGAGATGCTCAGGGTGATTCCGCGATGCCGGATTCGGACTCCGGCGATTCGCGCTGCTGGATTTCCGGGGGCGGCTGGCGCGTCAGGATTGCCAGTAAGCTGGCGATTTTATCGCGCATTTCGCGCCTGTCTATGATGAGGTCGATGGCGCCATGCTCCACCAGGAATTCCGAGCGCTGGAAACCTTCGGGGAGCTTCTGGCGCACGGTCTGCTCGATCACGCGTGGTCCGGCAAAACCGATGAGCGCGCGCGGTTCGGCGACATTAATGTCGCCCAACATGGCGAAGCTTGCTGATACGCCACCCATCGTCGGGTCCGTGAGTACTGAAATAAAGGGGATACCGGCATCGCTTAGGTGCGTCAAGGCAGCGCTGGTTTTGGCCATTTGCATCAGCGACAGCAATGCCTCTTGCATGCGCGCCCCGCCGCTGGCGGAGAAACACACCAGCGGAATTTTCTTTTCGAGGCTGATATTCACGCCACGCACGAAACGCTCACCCACCACCGCTCCCATGGAACCGCCCATGAAGCCAAACTCGAAGGCCCCGGCTACCAGCGGCATTCCCTTGAGCGTACCTTCCATCATGATCAGCGCGTCACGCTCGCCAGTAGTCTTTTGCGCTTCAGCCAGGCGGTCGCGATATTTCTTGGTGTCCTTGAACTTGAGGGGATCGACGGGAAAAAGCGTGGCGCCGATTTCCGTGCGCGGTTCCGAGTCGAGAAATATATCGAGTCGGCGGCGCGCACCGATGCGCATATGGTGTGTGCATTTGGGGCAAACATCGAGGTTGGTCTCGATCTCAGCGTTGTACAGCACAGTGGTGCAGGCGGGGCATTTTTTCCACAGCCCTTCGGGCACTGAGGTCTTTTTGATGCCACCCTGACTCTTGATTTTTGGCGGGACCAGCTTGTCGAACCAGCTCATCGGTTTGCTCCGGTGGCGGATTTTGGGGCGAGGGTGACGCGATCCATGGCCGCGCGCAAGCGGGCAATAAAAGCCGGCACCTCATTAAGGATTTTATCCGGATTTCCCGCCATTTCCTCCATGCGACGGACCACGGCGCTGCCGACAATGACGGCGTCGGCCGTTTCGGCAACCTGCGCCGCCGCCTCGGGCCCGTTGATGCCAAAGCCGACGCCCAGCGGCAGCTTTGTGTGCTGGCGGATTTCATTGAGTTTGCCCGCCACTTCCGCCACATTCAGGTTGGCCGCGCCGGTCACGCCGCGTAGCGAGACATAATAGATAAATCCATGTGCGGCCCGGGCGATGCGCTTGATGCGCACAGTAGAGCTGGTGGGCGCCAGCAGAAAAATGGTATCCAGCCCCCGCGGTTTCAGTGCCGCTTGCAATGGCCCCGCCTCTTCCGGCGGCAAATCCACGGTCAGCACGCCATCGACGCCGGCCTCGGCGGCCGCAGTGGCAAAACGC
>DATCZH010000140.1:0-2926 GCA_036526015.1 Sulfuricaulis sp. | reverse complement strand
ACAGTTTTACCCACCTGTATCCAACGCCGGCCCGGCGCCACACGGTGGAAATGCATCTCGATGCTCTGCGGCGCCTAGGAATATACCCGCGCCAGGATGAACGCCGGCTCACACTGGTTCCCGGCGCCGAGGCCGAGCGCTCTGTACGCGAGTTATTGGCACGCCAGGGTCTGACGCCGAAGGACTTTATCCAGCTCCATCCTACTTCACGCTGGATGTTCAAAAGCTGGGAGACGGATAAGAATGCGGCACTGATTACAGCCTTGCAGGACGCGGGCGAATCCATCGTGCTCACGGCCGCCCCCAGCGAGCCCGAGCTCCAATTTGCCGCGCGTATCACCACACGCCTCAAGAAGCCGGTAGTGGACCTCGCTGGCAAGCTCAACCTCAAGCAGCTTGCGGCGCTGACGGCCCAAGCGAAATGTTTCGTGGGTGTCGACTCCGTGCCCATGCACATGGCGGCTGCGATGCAAACACCTACGGTGGTTTTATTTGGCCCTAGCGGCGAATTCGAGTGGGGCCCGTGGCAGGTACCGGCGCGTGTACTGACATCCAATCATCCTTGTCGCCCTTGCGGGCAGGATGGCTGCGGCGGCGGAAAAATCAGCGAATGCCTGACTGATATTTCCGTGGATGATGTCATGAAGGCCATCCGGCAGCTTGTCCCGGCCCGATGAGATCCTTGTCGATCGCCCTGGTGCGCCAGCGCTACGCGGCTGACGGCGGCGCCGAACGCTTCGTTGCCCGCGCCCTCGAGGCCCTTAAGGCACAGAGACTGCGGTTGACGTTGGTAACGCGCGAGTGGCACGGTGGAGAAGGCTTCGAGGTTTTGACTTGCCGCCCGTTTCATCTGGGCAGGTTATGGCGCGACTGGTCCTTCGCCCGCTGCGTTTGCCGCACGCTGGCGGGCCGGCACTTCGATTTAGTGCAGTCGCACGAGCGCATTGCCTGTTGCGACATTTACCGCGCCGGGGACGGCGTGCATCGCGAATGGCTGGCGCAGCGCTCCCGCGTCCTCGGACGGGCCGCTCGACTGGGCCTCGCCCTGAATCCGTATCATGCCTACGTGAAGATGGCGGAACGGGCCCTGTTCACCAGCCCGCGTCTCAAATCGGTGATCTGCAATTCACGCATGGTGCGGGACGAGATAAAAAAGCACTTTGCGCTACCGGATGAGAAACTGCCCATCATATACAGCGGTGTGGACACGAAGGTCTATCATCCCGGCCTGAAAGAACACCGCGAAGCCATACGGGCACGCCATGGCATTCCCCCGGATGCCGTGGTTTTGTTGTTCGTCGGTTCCGGTTTTGAGCGTAAAGGTTTGCCGACGCTGCTGCGAGCCATGTCCGGGCTTCCCGAGAACTGCTTCCTGCTGGTCGTGGGGCGGGACAAACGTCTGGCCAGATTCCAGCGCGACGTACAGCATCTTGGCCTGTTCCCGCGTGTTGTTTTCACCGGCACGCTGGACGATGTCAAACCTTATTATGGCGCGGCCGACGTACTGACTTTACCCTCGCTCTACGATCCATTTCCCAACGTTGCCCTCGAGGCGATGGCCTGCGGATTGCCGATTGTGACCAGTTACCAATGCGGTGCGGCCGAGTTAATCGAGAATGGAAAGAACGGGTTTGCCAGTGATTCCCTGGATGTGAAGGCGTTGACGGCTTTTTTGCGAGATCTGCTCGACCCGGCCATCCGCCGGCGCATGGGCCTGGCCGCGAGACAGACGGTGGAACCGCTGACACCGGCGGCCATGAGCGAAAAACTGATTGCGCTTTACCAGGAGCTGGTCACGAAGTCATGAAGTTCATCCTCAATTACCGTAACTTCGTTCCCCTCCGCGAAGGACTGGAAAGCTGCGGCTATACGGTATACGAGGATTTGTGGAAACCCTCAGACAAGCAGTTGCAGGATTGCGAGGGCTGCCTGGTTGACATGTACGTGGCCATGAATCATCCCTGGGACACGCTGCGGCTCAAGTCGCGTTTGCGCCGGCGCCTGATCCCGCTCATCGGATGGAATCGCGATGCCCCGTGGAGCAAGGGCGCCAAGCTGCACCATCTCTGGTGGTTTCGCAAGCTGAAGGTGCTCGATATCTACATGACGCACAGCCTTCAGGACGCGTCCACTTTTTCACCCGATGCTCGCTATCTGCCCAACGCCGCCTGGGTCAGTCGCTATAATCTGGCCGGCCGCACGCTCGAGGAGCTGCGTGATCCGCTGAATTACCGCTACGATGTTTCCTTTGTCGGCACCCTGGATGCGAAAATAAATCCCCGGTTCATTGCTCGCGCGGAATTTTTCAAGGAGCTGGAGCGACGCCTCTCGGCCGTGGGTGTGACGACCTGGTTCCGTCACGGCAAGAAGATGCCGCTTCGGGAACAGATCGATCTGATCCAGCGCAGCCGGATCAACCTGAATTTCGGAGCCAGCAGCGACAATGGCCCGGAAAAGAGCTGGGGATTGCCCGGGCGTTGCTACGGTGTTCCCGCCTGTGGCGGTTTTCTCTTAAGTGACGAGCGGGTTCATGCCAAGGATGACTTTGAACCCGGCCTGGAGTGGGTCGATTTCTCGAGTTTGGAGGATTGCATCGGAAAAATCCGGCATTATCTGTCGAACTTTCCGCGGGCGCGCGAGATAGCCGAGCGCGCCCACGAAAGGGTGTTCCGTGAGCACGCCTATGAGCACCGTGCCCGCACCATGACCGCCACCGCCCGCGAATGGAAGGTGCGTGTTGAAAGAAATATTGCGCAGAAAAGGTAAGGCCTATACATATTTTTCACATCGGGCCGACGCGCGTACGGTGGTACCGTTGGCCTGCAACACGGTCGAGTTTATGATCCTTGAATGAATGAGTGCGAAGCTTCTCGAGCAGTTCAGTAACTTGGCAATCGCGATGAGCTAATTCGATGACAAAGCATAC
>DATCZH010000139.1:0-4409 GCA_036526015.1 Sulfuricaulis sp. | reverse complement strand
GCGCGCCAGCGCATGACGCAACGCCTTCGACAACCACCATGCCGCCACCAAGATCAGGAGCACCCGGAATAATCCGGCGGTGCTCACAGGTGTATTCCCCACCGTGAACAGCGTGGTGCCCAACGAATCCTGCAAACGTGTCCAAAATTCCATCATGCCGCCACCTCAATCGCCTGAAATTACGACTATGACGCAGCATGACATACCTCCAGCGTAACAACAAAGTCCGACGTATAGGAGGAAATCCTGTCTTTAGGACAATCGATATCCATCGAGAAAAACCCATATGGATAAAGCGGGATGGCGCAATAAATTTCCGTCACCGGAAAGACCGCTGAAAAAAAGGAGGCCCCCTCCGCCTCACGCCCATGAAAACTTCCGGCGTGATGCGGTACCTAGGCTTAGCAACGATTTTGTTGCTCAGGTCTCCGTACCCATTTTCGACGGATTATCCAGGTTGGTGGTGAAATCCTCACCCGGATGCTCGGTCTCGATCTCGAGATAGGCCTTTTTATTTTCCTCGTTCTCAAAATATATCTTGATCGCGCCTTCGCCCGTGCCCTCGACGACAAAAGGGGATTTCTCGGGATTTTTGACATCGGCGCCGGAGATGGGGTCAGTCGTTGATACGCGCATGGCATGCTCCTCACGGTTGATCACAATACAAGCAGGCTGATGCCTCGATCCTTTTACAACTACTCCCGCCGCCATAATCTGTCAATGACATGAACCCGGGTTCCGGCCTTCTCCTGCCCGCGTGACGGTATAGGCGGAAATTCCCGCAGTTTTCGGGGAAAACCGAGTATGCGGCTATACTTTGCGAGAAACATTCACGCAGACGCGGCGCTCGGGCGCCGGCGAAGGACCGTATCCGTGAATATGCCCTTCTTTCCCAAGCTGTCGCTGCGGGCGCGCTTCCTGATCGCGATGGGCATCATGTTCTTTCCGGTGGTGATCGCCATTGGCGCGAGCCTATTTCTGCAACATTCTGTCAGCGCGCTAAACCGCATCGTCGAACAACCGATTTACATATTGCAGACAACTTCGCGTCTGCAAAACCAGATTCGCGGGACTTCCGCCCTTGCCAAGGATTATGCGGTAACACCGCGATTTGCCCTTCGCGCCCAGTTCAATGTCGAGGCGGTGGGCGTGGAAGCAATATTTACCGAGATCCTCTCAAAACCCTTTCTGAGTTCGAAGGAATACAGCCTGCTCGCAAGTGCCCAGCGCGAATGGAAAGACAGTCTGACGCTGGCCGATGTCATTTTTTCCTCGAAAACTCCCAAAGCAACACTGAACCAATTCGACCAGCGCGTAAACCAGATCATGCTCCAGCTCGATCAGGCCTACGAGGCTTACTACACCGAGATCGGCACTCAGCGTGCACAGGCAGATGAATCGGAAAAGCGCTATTTGCTGGTCATCTCGGTGTCGGTGGGACTGGGCCTGTTGATTGCCATCATCGGAGCTGTGTGGTTAAACCGTTCGGTGCTGATGCCATTGCGTAAATTTGAGAAAGGCATGGCGAATTTTTCCCAGGACAATCTTTCCTACCGGTTGCCGTTGGATACCCAAGATGAGATTGGACATCTGGCGTGCGAATTCAATGCCATGGCCGAACGATTGATGCAGCATCAGCACAAACTGGAGGAGCTTTCGACACGTGACAGCCTGACCGGCCTCTATAACCGCCGTGAACTCGAAAAACGGTTGCACGAGGAAACGCAACGCGTCCGTCGTTACCAGCATCAGTTGTCAGTGATGATGCTGGATATCGATCATTTCAAAAATGTCAACGATCAGTACGGACATCAGGCTGGTGACGAGGTGTTGATCACCGTAACCGACCTGATCCAGCTGCATATGCGGCCGGTGGACGTGGTTTGTCGCTATGGTGGCGAGGAACTGGCCGTTATCCTCCCGGAAACGGATGAGGTAGGCGCGCGCACGGTGGCGGAGCGTGTCCGCGCGACGGTGGCGGATTCCATCACGACGACGCCACAGGGCGACATGGTGCATGTTACGGTCAGCATCGGGATCGCTACTTTTCCCCGGGATGGCGACACCGCCTCCGGCTTGATTCACGCGGCCGACACGGCACTTTATGTCGCCAAACAGGAAGGGCGCAACCTCGTGCGCAGCCACTAAGGTAAGAAGCCCGTGCCGAAATTCAGCGTTTTCTTCGCAGCCTCTGCAAGTGCTGTTCGGCCTCGGTCATTTCGTCGCTGGAAAGTTCCTGTTTTAATCGTTCGAATGGCACGCGCGCCGACTCGTTGCCGGATCGTAGCGCTATTTGGTACCAGACAAAGGCTCCGACCCGATTGCGTGGCGGGCCGCGTCCACCCTCATACATCTGCCCCAGGGTGTACTGCGCGTTCGGGTCGCCGCTGAGCGCGGCGCGGCGCGTCCAGAAATAGGCCTTGCGTTCGTCGCGGGCACGTTCGGGTCCGTCCAGATAAAGCCGTCCGACACGTTCTTGTGCCATCGCATCGCCCTTTTTCGCCGCCTCGAACAAGGTGATCAGCTCTTCCGGAATCTGGCGTTGATCCGGCATGTTGGCCGCTGTTTCATCCGAATTGGCGGAGGAGTCGGAGGATCCGCCGCGGTTGGCGACCTTGAAACCGATCATCACGACAATCACGCCGAGCACCAGGTACAAGGCGACTTTCCGCGAACGCGGCTCCTGTTTAGCTAAGGCCCCGGGTTGAGTCAGCGCGCGCAGTAATTCCGCGGCACTGGAAAATCGGCGCGCCGATTCTTTTTCCAGACAGCGCAACACGGCCGCTTCCAGGTGCGGTGGGGTCGAGGGCAGGAATTTTCTTGGCGGCAGCGGTTTTTCCTTAAGCTGCTTGAGTGCGACCTCCACCGGGGTCGCGCCGGAGAAGGCGCGCCGGCCTGTCAGAGTTTCATACAGGATCAGCCCCAGGGCATAGATATCCACGCGCTGATCGACCGGTTTGCCCTGCGACTGTTCCGGGGCCATGTACTCGGGAGTGCCCATGATGGTGCGAGCCGTGGTGGTGTCACTGCCGAGGGCGCGCGCAATGCCGAAATCCAGCAGCTTGACCAATCCGTCCCGCCCCAGCATGACATTTTCGGGTTTCAGGTCGCGATGCACCACGCCCTGCGCATGTGCTTCGATAAGACCGGCGGTTATTTGGCGCGCGAGATCAATGGTGCGCTCAGGCGTCATCTTCCCCGCGCGCTTGAGATAGCTGCGCAGACTTTCGCCGTCCACGAATTCCATGGTGAAGTAGGCGAGATCGCCAACGCGGTTGAAATCGTAGATGCGGCAGACGTTCTTATGGGTGATGCGGTGCGCCAGGCGAATTTCATTCTTGAAGCGCTCCATCATGGCCGGGTCGCGCGCGATTTCCGGGCGCAGCAATTTGAGCGCCAGGATCTCGGAGGTTTCGCGATCGCGCACGCGGTATACCATGCCCATGCCGCCGTCGCCCAAGGCATCCTGGATTTCGTAGCGTGCGGACAGCGCCTCGGCCACGTCCTGGGCCGTGGCCGGCGCCAGCTCGGGCGAATGGGACAAAATCTGGGTCTTGATGTCGGACGATTGCATGCAGGGTTTTAAGGGCTCGGGGCGCTGCCTTTTGTTTCAACAAGTATAGGCAACGCCCAAACAGAAGGGACGGCGTGGCCCATCCGGCTCCACCACGAGGTTTTCAGCCCCACCGGTCCTGCGGCAGAATGGAAGTTCTTCAGAAAACCTGGAGGATCAAGGTGTTCTCAACGGACTACTTCGATGCCCGTGCGACCTTCCGCGCCGAGGCCGTGCGCTCGAGCGCGCGCCTCACCACCCACCCGATAAAGGGGCATGGGCCGAAGGGAGAAGAGTTGTTCATCGACAGTGCCCGCCTTGGCGCTGCACGCCCGCGTTCCCTGCTGCTGCTGACCGCCGGCGTGCACGGGATTGAAGCCCCGGCCGGCAGCGCCCTGCTCCAGCTTTGGCTAACTGAGTTTGCCACAAATTTACCTTCGCAAACGGGCGTGCTGCTTGTCCACGCATTGAACCCCTGGGGCTTTGCCCACGGGCGTCGTACCAATGAAAACAATGTCGATCTCAATCGTAATGCCGTGTCCACCTTCCCCGGGCCGGCAAATCCTGACTACGCGCGGCTTAATCGTTGGCTCAATCCTGCTTCACCGGCAGATGCCGGCGAGGCGTTTTGGCTGGGTGCTTTATGGCATTCTACGCGTCTCGGGACGCCTGTCCTGCGTCAGTCCATTGCCGCCGGCCAGTATGATTTCCCGCAAGGATTGTTCTACGGCGGTGACCGTCAGCAGGAATCTCTCGAAATCCTGGAACGGTTGCTGAATGAACCGGACTTGGCGGCGGTTGAACAGGTACTGCACTTGGATATGCATACCGGCCTCGGCCGCCGGAGTGAGTACGC
>DATCZH010000138.1:0-4662 GCA_036526015.1 Sulfuricaulis sp. | reverse complement strand
GGACGAACTGATCAAGCGCACGATAGAACCCTGCCGCATCGCGCTGCAGGATGCCGGCCTGCCGGCCTCGCAGATCGATGACGTCATCCTGGTCGGCGGCCAGACGCGCATGCCCAAGGTGCAGCAGGTGGTAAAGGATTTCTTCGGCAAGGAACCGCGCAAGGACGTCAATCCGGATGAGGCGGTTGCCGTCGGGGCGGCCATCCAGGGCGGTGTGTTGGGTGGCCAAGTGAAGGACGTGCTCCTCCTCGACGTGACCCCGCTGTCACTGGGAATCGAGACGCTGGGCGGCGTAATGACCAAGTTGATCCAGAAAAACACGACGATACCGACCAAGGCCTCGCAGGTATTCTCCACGGCGGATGACAACCAGACGGCAGTCACCGTGCATGTCCTGCAAGGTGAACGCGAAATGGCGGCGGGCAACAAATCGCTCGGGCGGTTTGACCTCACTGACATTCCGACGGCACCGCGCGGCGTGCCACAGATCGAAGTGGCGTTCGACATTGATGCCAACGGTATTCTCCATGTCTCGGCGAAAGACAAGGCCACGAACAAGGAAAACAAGATTATTATCAAGGCCGGTTCGGGCCTGACCGAGGAGGAGATCCAGAAAATGGTCAAGGATGCCGAGGCCCATGCTGAGGAAGACCATAAGGCGCGCGAACTGGCCGAGGCGCGCAACCATGCTGACAGTCTGAGCCACAGCGTGCGCAAGTCCATGAAGGAAATGGGCGACAAACTGGCTCCCGAGGAGAAAGACAAGATCGAGGCGGCCATCAAAAGCCTGGAAGAAGCGGCGCGCACCGATAACAGGGACGACATCAAGAGCAAGACCGATGCCCTGATGGAGGCCTCGCACAAGCTGGCGGAACAGATGTACGCCAAGGCCAATGCCGAGGCGGGCGCCACGGCGGCAGGTGCCGCGGGTGATGCCGGCAAGAAGGAAGACGATCGCCAGGCCAAGGAAAACGTGGTCGACGCCGAATTCGAGGAAGTAAAAGAAAATAAGGACAAGAAGTAACACTCTCTTGTCCCGGGACGCAAGGGCACGGTGGGCGGTCTGCAGAGATTGACCACAGTGCCTTTATTGTTTGAAGTCCATACAGACAGACAGGACAGGTAGCTGCATGACGAAACGGGATTACTACGAGGTGCTCGGCGTCGCGCGCAACGCCTCGGAAGCGGATATCAAGAAGGCCTACCGGCGCCTGGCCATGAAGCATCACCCGGACCGCAATCCGGGTGACAAGACCACGGAAGCCAAGTTCAAGGACGCGAAAGAGGCCTACGAGGTCCTCTCTGACGCACAAAAGCGCTCAGCCTACGATCAGTTCGGACACGCTGGCGTCGATCCCGCGGCTGCCGCGGGTGCCGCCGGTGGTTTCTATTCCGCAGGTGGGGCAAACTTCGCAGATATTTTCGGTGACGTGTTTGGTGACATTTTCGGGGGTGGGCGCGCGCGCGGCGCGCAGGTTTTCCGTGGCGCTAATCTCCGGTATAGCCTTGAACTTTCGCTGGAAGACGCTGTGCGTGGCACCGAGGTGCGTATCCGTGTTCCGGCCATGGAGAAGTGCGATGCCTGCCAAGGCAGTGGGGCCAAAGCCGGAACTTCATCCACCGTCTGCCGCACTTGCGGTGGCCACGGCCAGGTACGTATGCAGCAAGGATTCTTTTCGATCCAGCAGACCTGCCCGAAATGCCATGGTTCCGGCAAAGTCATCACCGATCCCTGCCCGACCTGTCACGGCGCTGGCCGGGTGCAACACACCAAGACGCTATCGGTAAAGGTTCCCGCCGGTGTAGATGAGGGCGACCAGATTCGACTCGCTGGCGAAGGCGAGGCCGGCGAGAATGGCGGACCGCCAGGTGATCTTTTCGTGCAGATCCGGCTCAAGCCCCATTCTCTTTTCAAGCGTGAACAGGATGATCTCTATTGCGAGATGCCCGTTAGTTTTGTCACCGCCGTGATGGGCGGGGAACTTGAAGTGCCGACGCTGGACGGGCGTGCATCCATCAAGATTCCCGCCGGCACGCAAAGTGAAAAACTATTTCGCCTTCGGGGCAAGGGCGTGCGCAACGTTCGTAGCGGCCACACTGGCGATCTTTATTGTCGCATCAGTGTGGAAACGCCCGTGAACCTGACGACCAAACAAAAAGAATTGTTGCAGGAATTTGACCGGATGATGAAAGAGGGGGGGACCCGCCATCATCCGCGCGAAGCCTCCTGGATCGACAAACTGAAGGGCCTGTTTGATTGATTCCATTGGCGGGTCCGCGAGAGACTCGCGACGGTCGCATCCCCAGCGCTGCCGCGATGGGGCCCCCTGCCTTAACCGGTTTACTCATACGTCTGGATGGTTTGGAATTTTGCGGCCAGGGGCAGATTATTGCTGTAACATATCGCCCCCTGCAAAGCTGGCATCTCCCGGTTATCCTTCATTATTTCCATGCCTGCGTGTCCTGAACCAAACCGATTAAACCATGCCCGACACATGCGGTGGTTGTTTGTCGCCTTGGGAATGCTCTTCGTTGGTGTGGGGGTGCTGGGTATCTTCCTGCCAGTCTTGCCGACGACGCCGTTCATGCTGCTCGCCGCCGCCTGTTTTGCGCGCTCGTCGGAACGGTTTTATCAATGGTTGCTGGACCACCCGCTGTTCGGGCGCACCGTGCGCGAGTGGCTGGAGTACCGCAGCATTCCGCGGCGGACGAAGTGGGTTGCCATCCTTACCATGGCGGCGACGCTCGGCATCTCGGTCGTATTTTTTGTACCGCGCGGGCCGCTGCAATGGGCGCTGGCGCTGTTGGGCGTTACACTGGCGATATATCTCTATCGCATTCCATCGCGCGATTGACCGGTTGGCGTCGCCTGCCAAATCATCTATTCTCTCTGGCACTGGACGGTTAACCGGGAAGCAATATGCTCAATATCGCCGTTACCGGCGCCGCTGGGCGCATGGGGCGAAATCTGGTAGAAGCCTGCGCGCGCGCTGAGGGTCTGCGTCTGAGTGCAGCGATCGAACGGGCCGGGAACGCGGCCGTAGGCCAAGACGCCGGCGAGGTGGCTGGGTTGGGCAAGCTCGGCGTGATCGTTCGTGACGGATTGGACGGCGCGGAATTTGACGTCCTGGTGGACTTTACCCGCCCGGAGGCCACGCTCGTTCACCTCGATCACTGCCGCCAGCACAATAAGAAAATGGTCATCGGCACTACCGGCTTTGATGATGCCGGTAAGGGCCATATCGCTGCCTCTGCCAAGGAAGTCGCGATTGTTTTTGCGCCTAACATGAGTGTGGGCGTGAATCTCTGTTTCAAGCTGCTCGATACGGCCGCGCGCGTGCTGGGCGATGACGTGGACGTGGAGATTGTCGAGGCGCATCATCGCCACAAGGCTGACGCGCCGTCGGGCACAGCCTTGCGCATGGGTGAATTGGTCGCGAAAGTTCTGGATCGCGATCTTAAGGAACACGGTGTCTTCGGCCGCCATGGCATCAGCGGTGAGCGTGCGCGTCAGACAATTGGTTTTTCCAGCATCCGTGCCGGCGATATTGTCGGCGATCACACTGTTTTGTTCGCCGGGGGCGGCGAGCGCGTGGAGATTACGCACCGTGCCGAATCACGTCTGCCCTTCGCCAGCGGCGCTCTGCGCGCCGCGCGCTGGCTGGCTGACAAGAAGCACGGTCTTTATGATATGCAGGATGTCCTGGGTTTCCGATGAGCCATGGTGACACAGATGCAAAAAACTTTTCTGTGTATCAGCTGCGCCATCTTGCTGGCCGGGTGCGCGTCTTCCGGAAGAAAAGTCCCCACGCTCAATCAGACGATATCCGTCATTACCAGCCCGACGACGCGCTCTGTCGCCAGCATTGCCCGTAGTGACAACGCCAAGGAGGCCATCAAGAAGGGACTGGAAAGCCGGGAGTCGGTTTACAAGTCCAACCCTCAGGCGCTGTTGCAGGACGTTAAAACCATCCAGCGCGATTACAATAATCTGGTGAGCTTGTTGACCGGCCGCGTCAGCAAAACCTGGGGCAAGAAGGAAGTGAAACTGCCCTCGCGTGTGCAGTACATCAAGTACACGCAGAATTACATGAGCCGCGCCGTGGTGGACTTCGACAAAGGCGAGGTGACGGTCGAAACTCTCGATGACAAGGATCCGACTACCAGCCTCAAGAATGCCATTGTCACCACGCTGCTCACGCCCAACGATCCGCGCGCCGTTGACCTCTTTTCTGACAACGCGATTACCCTCACCAGCGATAAAGAGCCGTATCTGCTGGGCCTCGTGGTTGATCAGAATAAAAAACCCATCGTCTCTCCCGCGGAGGCAGAGAGATTTGCCGATCACCTGCTGCAAACAAATTTCGCCGTCCGCGAGGTAGAGCTGGATAGCGGAAAAAAGAAGGCGCAGTATGTTAAATTCGCCATGGTGTCCAATTTCCAGAATAAGCAGGCAGAGAAATACAGTCACTTGGTGACGAAATTCGCCGAACAATACAAAGTCAGTCCGAGCCTCGTATACGCCGTCATCCGTACCGAGAGCAATTTCAATCCCTTCGCGGTCAGTTCCGCACCGGCCTATGGGCTGATGCAACTGGTTCCCGGCAGCGGCGGGCGTGAGGCCTATCGCCGGGCCAAGGGGCAGGACGAGACTCCTTCAAA
>DATCZH010000137.1:0-8408 GCA_036526015.1 Sulfuricaulis sp. | reverse complement strand
GCCAACCCGAACGCGTGAAGCCGCTGCACTAGGTACCGCTGACACGCTAAACTGGTAACGGTTTAGCGTTTCGAATAGCACAACCCCGGCTTTATAGCACAGGGCACATTCTGGTAGTAACGTAAGTGCTTGAAAATGGTGGGCCGTGCAGGAGTCGAACCTGCGACCAACTGGTTAAAAGCCAGCTGCTCTACCGGCTGAGCTAACGGCCCAGGAAACAACGCGGAGGGATCGTTGCGGGAGGCGGCATTATCCGGGCGCAATGCGGGGTTGTCAAAGCCGCTGGGCGCCATACATACACTCCGCAAGATGTTCGTCCCTGTGGGGCACATCAGGGCCGCAACATGGGTCCTGGCGCGGCGCTATTCCGACGACTGATTTATAAAAACAGACGATAGGCTAAGCCGGCGTCTTGGCGCCACCGGGCGCAGGGAGAAGCTTCATGTCGGAGAGCCCCATGTGCAGTGCACGCCAGAAACCCTGTTCATCCAGCATGTAGTATTGGACCTTCATAGTCAGTGCACTGCCGAAGACGATCGACAGTAACGCCAGCACCGAACCCAGGGCTAGCGTGGACACCCCGGTCACGCCCTGCCCGATGGTGCAACCCATGGCGAGAACACCGCCGAATCCCATGAGCACGCCGCCCACGGCGTGATTCAAAAAATCAGATTTCGACGCAAACCATTCGATGCGGAACTTGCGCGTGAAGATCGCGTAAAGGAACGAGCCGACGATAACGCCGGTCAACGCCATTACGCCGAAGTTGATCATCGTCATTTGAGTGGGTTGCATCAGGTAACGAGCGGTATCGCCCATCGGGCTAATAAAGGTGTACGACTGCACCGCTACGCGACTCGGGATCGTCGTCGCAAACGCCGCATACTCCTCCCAGGCTTCGCGCAGGGCGCCGCCGGTGATATACCAGCCGGCCACCACTGCCAGCCCCATCACGCCACCGCCCAGAAAGTTGTCAAAACGGCTGCGGAAATCGGGCGACTTGAAGATGAAAACGAACAGCGTCAACGCCACGGCACCGCCGATCAACCAGTGCAGCAGCTGGATGTTCTTGATATTGAAGACACCGCCCACGATGGTGCCGATTTCCTGGCTCAGGATACCGTACTTGGACAGCTCGATGGTGGTTGGATTGATCCAGCTCATGAAGGCAATGCTGAAAAAATCGGTCCATAGCATCAGGTACGCGCAGATGCCAGCGATGATCAGCACAACCAGTGATTTCAGATTGCCCTGACCGACACGCACCATGGTGCGCTGCCCACAGCCGCTGCCGAGAGTCATGCCAACCCCGAACAGCAAACCGCCGAGCACGTAGCGCAGCCAGGCAAAATTCGACGTGCGGTACGGGGGGAAGCTATCGGACGGCAGTGTCACCGCGCCGGTGACCTCGAACAGCACCAATCCGGTCAGCGCGATGGCGATGGCGAATAGCCATGCCCGCATGCGGCCGGTATCGCCCATGTTCACCCAGTCGGACACTGCCCCCATGGTGCAGAAATTGGTCTTGTTGCCGACCGCTCCGATCACGAGCGCAACCAGAAAAACCAGCAACAAGACTTCATTATGTACGGTGAAACTCATAAATCCCCCAAAGTCATCGGATAGTCACTGACGAGCCAACTGCGTGTCGGTCACTTTCGACAGCGGATCGCCGCAGCGTCCGCTTGATGCCGCCTGGCCTGAGGCAGCGCGGCGAGGACGCTATTTTGCCCATGTTCGCCGGAAATCGCCAGTGATCGTTGATTTTATTGTTATAAATAACGTGTCGGGTCCGTTATTCCGGCGTCGGCAAAGCCCTGACGGCGCAGCCGGCACGCATCGCAGTGTCCGCAGGCGCGTCCCTCGGGGTTGGGATCGTAGCATGAGATTGTCAGCGCGAAATCCACACCCAATCCGACGCCAGTACGAATGATCTCATCCTTGCGCATCTGAATCAGCGGTGCGCGAATCTTGATCGGCCGGTTCTCGACGCCGGCGCGGGTGGCTAACCGTGCGAGACGCTCGAACGTCTCAATGTATTCCGGGCGGCAGTCGGGATAACCCGAATAATCGATCGCATTGACGCCGATGAATATATCCTGCGCACCAAGCACTTCGGCCCAGCCGAGGGCAATCGACAGGAACACCGTGTTGCGTGCCGGCACGTAGGTCGTCGGAATTCCCTCGGTCGAATGCCGCGGCACGGCGATGGCGCGATCAGTCAGCGCCGAGCCGCCCATCCAGCCGATGTCGAGTTTGACGACGCGATGATACAGCGCACCGAGGCTGGTGGTAATCGCGCGTGCCGCCTCGAGTTCGGCCCGGTGCCGCTGGCCATAATCGAAGGTAATAGCGTAACAGGCATAACCGCCAGCGCGTGCGATTGCCAGCACCGCGGCAGAATCGAGACCGCCAGAGACCAGCACGACCGCCTTCTTGCCGGACTCAGCGCCCGCGGGCATCGTTCCAAAGAATCTTGTGCAGTTGTATCTGCATGCGCACCGGCAGGTGATCTTGCAGTATCCATTCGGCAAGATCGGTCGAGTTTAACTGTCCGTGACTGGGGGAAAACAGCACTTCGCAACGCTCATCAAGCCGGTATTTGGAAAGTTTCGCACGGCTCCATTCGTAATCCGCACGGTCGCAGATTACGAACTTCACCTGATCCTTGTCAGTGAGATGCTCGATGTTGGTGTAAAGATTGCGGCGCTCTTCCCCGGAGCCGGGTGTCTTGAGATCCATCACAATGCTCACGCGCGGATCGATACTGGCAATATCAAGTGCGCCCCCTGTCTCGAGTGACACTTGGTAACCGCGTTCGCACAGGGCGGTGAGCAATTCACGACAGGGACGTTGCGCCAGCGGTTCGCCGCCTGTAACGGTCACAAAGCGTGGTGTGTGTTCAGCGGCGCGTTTTAGAATCTCACCAAGCTCCAGCCACTCCCCCCCGTAGAAGGCATATTCTGTATCGCAGTACACACACCGCAGTGGACAACCGGTCAGACGAATGAACACCGTGGGGTATCCCACGGTGCGTGCTTCGCCTTGGAGGGAATAGAAGATTTCCGTGATTCGCAGCCGCTCACTGGACAAGCCCGGCCGGGAGTTCACGGAAAACGTTTTCGCCGACGACAAAAATTAACGCCCCTCTTTTTTCATCTTCGCCAGTCGTTGTTCCGCCGATTTTGCGGCCGGCTGACCGGGGTAACGTGCGATCACCTGGTTGAGCACGTCGCGCGCCTTAGCCCGGTCTCCCAACTCATAATGGCTGTAGCCGATCTTGAGCAAGGCATCCGGCGCTTTCAGACTCTTGGGATAATCGTTCATGAGACGGGTGAACTCCGTCAAGGCCTTGCGAAAATCTCGCACGACGTAATAGGCCTCGCCAAGCCAGTACTGGGCGTTGTCACGCAACGCACTCTGCGGATACTGGGTGAGAAAATCGCGGAAACCCTTGGTGGCACGGTCGTAATGCCCCTGCTTCATGAGGTTGAACGCGGCCTCGTAGGCCTGCTGCTCCTGAGCCGATGAGGCCACTCCCCCTGCCACCGAGGATGTCGTGATTTCCGCCGCGGGGGCCAACTCCGAACCTGATGCCACGGCCGGGCGACGCTCCAGCTCGCTCACCCGACGGTCGATATCAGCCAGCAGGTCGCGCTGACGCGCCTTCAGACGCTCTATTTCGTTGTTCTGGAGCTCGACCTGGCCCCGCAAGCGCCGCAGCTCCGTCTGAAGCGACTCAAGCTGTTGCAAAAGGTCGGCCAGTGCCTCCCGAGATGGCGAGGTGGCGGGAACACCCCCGACACCCAGCTCCACAACCGGCGGCAAGCTGCGTCCGTCAGCGGAGACCTCCGCCGCCCACCCTGGCACAGCCAGGGTGGCCAACCACGCCCCTGCTGCCCACACACCGAAGCGCCGGGGAGTCTTCATGGTTGCTGGCCTGGATTAGTAGGCGATTTCAGCGCGACGGTTCTGCCGCCAGCAGGATTCATTGTGCTCCTGACACAGCGGCTTTTCTTCGCCATAGGATACCGTCTTGATGCGGTTACCGGCGACGCCCAATACCTTCATCAGACGTTCGACGGCCTGGGCTCGCCTCTCGCCCAGCGCCAGGTTGTATTCGCGCGTTCCGCGTTCATCGCAGTTGCCTTCGAGCGTCAATCGGAGTTGCGGGTTGGCGACGAGGTGGGCTGCATGCGCCTCGACGATGGCGCGTCCCTCGGTATCGATGGCACTGCTGTCAAACGCAAAGTGCACCCGGCGTTGTGACAGGAGATCGGCGCGTTTCTGCATTTCACGATCAGAAAGCGCTGTACCCGATGGGCCTAACTCTCCGCCGGCCGGTGCCGTCTGAGTCGAAGCAGCGCCCTTGTCACCGGAGGTGGGTTTGACGGCCTTATCTCCGGCGCAGCCAGCGAGGACAAAAGCGACAAAAGCAATGAGCAGCGATGCAACGAGATGCTTCCTTTTCTTCATGTTTCACTCCTTGTATTGCAATTCACGGTTGTAAGGCGACCAGGCGGGCTCACGCACATCACCCTCCTCTAATTTGAACAACTGACGCACGCGCCCGTCAGCAGAGACCGAGGCCAGTACTCCGCGGCCCCTTACTTCTGTAGCATAGATAATCATACGCCCGTTGGGGGCAAAACTGGGTGATTCATCAAGGGCTGTTTCCGTCAGTACCTGCGTCGTCCGATTATCCAATCTTAGCACCGCAATCCGGAACCCCCCCTGATTTCGACTCACGAGCGAGATGGATTTTCCATCCGCGGCATAAGCGGCACGGGCATTATAATCCCCATCGAAGGTCAACCGTTCCGCCGGCCCGCCGGACGCGCTCATGCGGTAGATTTGCGGTGTGCCGGCGCGATCCGAGGTAAAAACGATATCCCGACCATCCGGAGACCATGCAGGTTCCGTATCAATGGCCTGATCATATGTCATCCGTCGAAGTGAACGGCTGCCGAGATGCATCGTATAAATCTCGGCATTTCCGTCCCGCGACAACGTCATGGCCAGACTCCCCCCATCGGGTGACCACGCCGGGGCGCCGTTGATGCCGGTATATTCCGCGACCAGATCACGCCGGCCATCGATCAAATTCTGGATATATATCTTGGAACGTTTATCTTCAAATGAAACATAGGCCAAGCGATTGCCCTCGGGCGACCAAGCCGGCGACAACAACGGTTCCGGTGAACGCACCACCGTTTGAGGATTGACGCCATCCGAATCCGCCACTTGGAGCTTGTAGACCGGCTTCACACCGGGTGGTTCCTCGCGCGTCACGTAAGCGATGCGGGTATTGAACGCGCCGGGCTCACCCGTGATTTTTTCATAAATGATGTCGCTGATTTGATGCGCCACCGAACGCAGCATTTCGGATCTGATGGTATAACGAAAGCCGGTAATCTGGGACCCCTTGAACACGTCGTAAAGTCTGAATTGCACTTGGTATTTTCCTGGTGCCGCCTGGCTCACGCTGCCGATCACCAGCGCCTCGGCCTTGAGGATGCGCCAGTCCTTGAACACCACATCCTTGTCTTCGTGCGGCAACGAGACAAAATCACGGCGCGGGAGCACGGCAAACCGCCCGCTGCGCGCCAGATCCGCCTCAATCACATTGGAAATATTCTGCGGAAGCTGTACCGGCCCTTCCCACCCGAATGGCACGATGGCGATCGGCGTCCCAATATCCACGCCGCGCGTGATTTCAATAGTCAGGATGGCGTGGGCGAAAGTCGGCCACAGCAGTGTCAACAGCAGGGCAAATTTTTTGGCGTCAAAACGTCTCAACAGTGCTTCCTATTCTTCGGGATTGAAAAGAAATTCTATTTCACGGAAATTTTCATACAAGGCCGGATCCTCAGGCAAGGGCAAGGGCGCGGCCTTGTATACGGCATTTTCCACCGAGCGGTCAAAGAGCGCATTACCACTGGATGGTACCACATTGGCGGACAAGACTTCTCCGGTTGGAGTCAGCCGCACGCGCACCACGCACTTGAGGCCCTTGGCTACACCGACTGGCCGGTTCCAGCTGCGGCTGACACGCTGGCGGATCAGCAACCGATATTTGTCGATTTCGGTGGCCGCCCGCGCCGCGAAGGCCGCCCGCTGGCGGGCCTGCTCTTCCGCGGCGAGCTGTTCTTGCAGTGTTTGCTCTGCTGCTTTCTGTCTGCTCTTTTCCTCCTTCTTGCGCTCCTCTTCGGCCGCGCGTTTCTGTTTTTCCTTCTCTTTTTCCTCCGCCTCTTTTTTCTTGCGCTCCGCCACCAGGCGCTGTTTGGCCAGCTCTTCCTCCTGTTTTTTCTTCAGTTCCGCCTCGCGACGTTTTTCAGCTTCGGCCTTCTGGCGCACTGCCTCCTCTTCCTGGGCACGCTTGTCAACTTTTTCGGTTTTGCGTGGCGGTGGTTCCGGTACGGCCGTGGCCTGTACGACTTGATCCGTGGAAGGTGAATCCACCGTCCAGCGGAAGCCAATGACGGCGATCCCGATGACTACCGCGTGCACCAGCACGGCATAAATGATGGCCCGGACCCTGCCCGGATTTTGACGTAAGTTTTTCGGCAGCACGCTATTTTCCGGGCGGCTCTGTCAGCAATCCTACGCTCGGTGCGCCGGCGGACTGCAGCAAGGTCATCACCTTGACGACGTCACCATAATTGGCCGACCGGTCACCACGCACCAGCACCGGCGTTTGCGGCCGCAGACGCAGGATCGCCGCCACTTTCCTGCGCAGCTCTTCGGAAGAAATGCGCCGATCATCGAGGAAATATTTACCCTCGCGGTCCACCGTCACGACCAGCGTTTCCTGGTCCTGGGATTCCACCGGTTTCGCGACCGCCTTCGGCAGGTCTACCTTGACGCCCTGCGAGAGCAGAGGTGCGGTGATCATGAAAATCACGAGCAGGACCAGCATCACGTCGATGTACGGCACGACATTGATTTCGCTCATCAGTTTTTTGTGACGTTTGCGGTAGGCTTCCACGATCACCCTCTCGAGGCATAGGCCTGGCGCTGGAGAATGCTGGAAAATTCCTCCATGAAAATCTCGTAGCGTGTCACCAACCGCTCCACTTTGTTGGAATATCGATTATAGGCGATGACCGCCGGAATGGCGGCAAACAGGCCGATGGCTGTGGCGATCAGGGCTTCGGCAATGCCCGGGGCCACGTGCGCGATGGTGGCCTGTTGCACCATTCCCAGCGACCGAAAGGAATTCATGATGCCCCACACGGTGCCGAACAGGCCGACATAGGGGCTGGTTGAGCCGACTGTGGCCAGGAAGGAAAGATGCGTTTCGAGATAATCGATTTCGCGTGAAAGCGCGACACGCATCGCGCGTTGCACACCATCAAGTACCTCCGTGGGCTCGATTTTGGATTGCTGGCCAAGGCGCCGGTATTCGCGGAATCCCTCTACGAAGATGCTCGCCATGCCGGTGGCATTGGCATCTTTTTTCGATTGTTCGGCGAACATATGACTCAAGTTGGCCCCCGACCAGAACTTGGCCTCGAAACGGTCGGCCACACGGCCGGCACTTTTGATCGCGAACCATTTGCGGAAAATCATGGTCCAGGATAATACCGAGGCAAGCATGAGAAGCAGCATCACCAGCTGCACCGGCAGTGAAGCGTTCCGAACAAGCGATATCAGGGCGATACCTTCGGTTGTAGTTATGTCCATGTGGCGATACCTGTGTCAATTTTTGAACCAAGGATTTCAGGGATGGGTCGTGGAGCGAACGTCCCAACCTCAAGACAGGCCACTTTCACTTCACCCTCACAGAGCGTGATTTCCTCGCGCCGGATTTCCTGACCAAAAGTTATGCTGGCTTTTCCACGGCGAACGACCTGCACTGTCACCTCCAGCAGATCGTTGAAGCGCGCGGGCTTCAGGAATTCCAGGTGGGCGGATCGCACGGCAAACAGGATTCCTTCACGACGGGAAAGTTCATCCTGCTCGAAACCTATTTGGCGCAACCATTCCGTACGGGCTCGTTCCATGAATTTCAGATAGTTCGCGTAAAACACCACGGCACCGGCGTCCGTATCCTCGTAATATACCCTGATGGGAATGGAAAATATTCTGCTCACGCGCCGTCGATTACTGCTCTCCGAAAATATCCCGCTGCGGCCGCTCGCTGCCGGTCGGGGCATTCAGCCCAAAGTGCCGCCAGGCCACAGCCGTGGCCAAGCGTCCGCGCGGCGTGCGCATCAGGTATCCTTGTTGGATCAGAAACGGCTCAATCACATCCTCGATGGTATCACGCTCCTCGCCGATGGCCGCGGCAAGGTTGTCCACACCCACCGGGCCGCCGGAAAATTTCTCGATAACAGTCTGCAGCAGCTTGCGATCGAGTGTATCGAATCCGCACTGGTCCACTTCTAGCATGTTGAGCGCCAGTT
>DATCZH010000136.1:0-2943 GCA_036526015.1 Sulfuricaulis sp. | reverse complement strand
TGTGACGCTCAAGGAAGGACGTAACCGGGAAGTGCGCCGCCTGTGGGAGGCGGTCGGCGCCAAGGTGAGCCGGTTAATGCGAGTGCGTTATGGGCCTGTCGCCTTGCCGCCTTATTTTCACGCGGGTCGAAGTGCAGCATTGGATGAAGCCGCGACCGCCGCACTCTATGAACAGGCGGGCCTGAAACCTCCTATGCCCAAGAAATCTACGATTAAAAGTGTAAAACGGACTCAAGGAAGCGGACGACTACGTCAGCGAGAAGAGAGGCCACAGAAAAAATCGCGCGTTACCAAGCGGCGAGCCGGAAATCGGCGTTAGTCATGCACCGCATCATTAATAACAGGATGTGAATAATTGCGCGGGGAAGAAAATGTCAACAGTTTCCTCCACAGCCGACAATACACAGACTCCATCCATGGTTTCTCTGAGCGAGGCTTTTTCCTATTGGCTGAAGCTGGGGTTCATCAGTTTTGGCGGTCCCGCTGGGCAGATCAGCATGATGCACCAGGAGCTTGTCGAGCGCCGGCGCTGGATTTCGGAGCACCGGTTTCTGCACGCATTAAATTATTGCATGCTGTTGCCGGGGCCGGAGGCGCAGCAGTTGGCGACCTACATCGGTTGGCTGATGCACGGCACCAAGGGCGGGATCATCGCCGGCACTTTATTCGTATTACCCTCTTTGTTTATCCTCATTGCCCTCACGTGGATTTATATTGTCTTTGGTAACGTGCCAGCCGTGGCCGGAATACTTTATGGAATCAAGCCAGCGGTGACGGCCATTGTGGTATTCGCGGCCTACCGCATCGGCTCGCGCGCTCTTAAAAACGCCGTTCTGTGGGCGATGGCGGCCACGGCCTTCGTGGCGATCTTTGCCTTCAATGTTCCGTTTCCATATATCGTCCTGGGTGCCGCCGTGGTGGGTTTCCTCGGTGGACGTTTGGCCCCGGATAAATTCAAAACCGGTGGGCATCACGGCGACGGCCACAAGAGTTACGGCCCGGCACTCATCGACGATAACACCCCTCCGCCCGAGCATGCCTGCTTCAAGCGGGCGAGAGTCATTACCTATGCCTTGGCTGGACTGTTCATCTGGGCCGGTGTTATGGGTCTGATGCTGACGCAATACGGTTGGGAGGGAACACTCACGCAAATGAGCTGGTTTTTCACCAAAGCGGCATTGCTGACATTTGGCGGCGCGTATGCGGTGCTGCCCTATGTCTACCAAGGCGGTGTGGACCATTACCAGTGGCTGACGGGCATTCAGATGATCGACGGCTTGGCGTTGGGAGAAACCACGCCCGGCCCCCTTATCATGATCGTCGCCTTCGTGGGCTTCGTGGGTGGCTGGACCAAGGAGATCTTTGGCCCGGACATGCTGGCGTTGGCCGGAATCGCCGGTGCAACAGTGGCGACCTTTTTTACCTTTTTGCCTTCGTTCCTTTTTATTCTGCTTGGTGGGCCGGCGGTGGAGGCCACGCGGCACGACATTAAATTCACGGCACCGCTCACCGGCATTACGGCGGCGGTGGTCGGCGTAGTGCTCAACCTCGCGGTATTCTTCGCTTATCATGTACTGTGGCCACTGGGATTTCCGACACCGCTGAGTCTGGAGACGGTGTTCAGCGGTTTTGACTGGCTGCCCGTAATCATTGGGATAATCGCTTTTGTCGCCTTGTGGCGCTTCAAAATTGGAATCATCCCGGTGATTCTGGCCTGCGGAGCGGCCGGACTCGTAATTGTTTCCAGCAAATCATTACTCGGCGCTTGAGGAAAATTCATGTCCTACGAGATGAAACCGTTGTCCTGTGATCCAACGAAGTTGAAAGGCCTGTCAGAAAAGCTGATTGTGAACCACTATGAAAATAATTATGGCGGGGCGGGCAAACGGTTGAATGCCATCACTGATCAGTGGCAGGTACTGGACGTGGCAAAGGCCCCCATCTTCGTGATCAATGGTCTGAAGCGTGAGGAATTGATTGCCTCGAATTCCATGATCCTGCACGAGCAGTATTTCGACAGCCTGGCCGGTGGCGCGAGGCCGGAGGGGGAGTTGATGTCTGCTATCTCCCGGGATTTCGGCAGTCTTGAGCACTGGAGTGCGGAATTCAGCGCCATGGTCAAGGCACAGGGAGGGGGTTCCGGCTGGGTGCTGCTGGTATATTCACCACGCGATAACAGGCTCGTGAACCAGTGGGCCGCCGATCACACCTGTCGTCTGGCGCGGGGAGCGCCGATTCAGGCGCTCGACATGTTTGAACATTCGTACCATATGGATTATGGCGCAAAGGCGCCGGCTTATGTCGATGCGTTTATGCAAAATATCAACTGGGCCAATGCCATGCGACTGTACCAGGAGTGTTCGTCATGAGCCGCACGATATCGCCGGATGACCTCAAACAGCTTTTATACCTTCGAAAAAATATCTTGGTACTGGATGTTCGCCGCAAGAACGATTATCAGACCGACGGCCAGAAAATCCCCGGCGCCGCCTGGTTGGACCCGGACAAGCTGGAACAGTGGAGTACGGCCTTGCCGCTCGACCGGGATATTGTCATTTATTGCGTGCGCGGTGGTTCGGTGAGTAACACGGTGGTGGATCAATTGCAGGCAAAGGGTGTCAAGGCGCGATTTATCGAAGGCGGTATCGAAGCCTGGAAAACGGCCGGGGGCGAGGTCACGGAAAAGTAGCGGGAGGATCGCCATGAAATGGGTTACCCGGGAACGTCCGAAAATTGATCGCATTGCCTGTCCCTGGCTGATCGCCAGGTTCATCGACAAGTCGCCCGAGCTTCTCTATGTTCCGGCCCAGGGTTCCGGCCCAGGACGTGCCGAAAGTGGCGCAGGAGACGGGCGCGATCCCATATGACATCCCCGGTGTCGAAATGTCCCATAATGGCGCGCTGTGCAGCTTCGATACCTTTCTCAAAAAATACAAACTGAAC
>DATCZH010000135.1:0-3389 GCA_036526015.1 Sulfuricaulis sp. | reverse complement strand
GCGCGTGTAACGCCACTTCCATGCATTGCATCATTGGCTTTGGACCGCACAGAAAAAATTCAAGCTGCAGACGACTCTCCGGCAGGTTTTTTTCCAGCAATTCCTGCGTAATCAACCCGCACTCCCCCTGCCAGTCAGCCGGTGGCTGCGCCAATACATGCACCACCTGCAGCGTGAGACGTGCCTTCAACACCTCCAGCGCGTTCTGAAAAATAATGCCCTCTTTGCGGTTGCTGGCATACACCAGCCACAAGGGGCGTGGATCCTTGCGGTCGGCGAGCGTGCGCAGCATGCTCATGATTGGCGCAATGCCGACACCGCCAGCGATAAACACAAACCCCGGGGCCGTGAAGCGGTCGATACTGAATGCCCCATACGGCCCATCGAGCCAGGCCATTTCGCCCGCGGTGATCGTCGACACGGTGTGGGTGAAATCGCCGAGATCCTTGATAGTAAATTCCAGGCGCTGCGGCCGTTCGGCGCTGGAGGATATAGAGAAGGGATGCTCTTTGAGAGCGAACGGCGAGGCGCGTAGCGTGAGCCAGGCAAACTGTCCGGGCTGGAAACGCACCCCGGCATGGCCTTCGGGCTGCACCGCGAGCGTCCAGGTGTTCGCAGTTTCTGCCTTTACGTCCAGAACGCGATACGGCCTCTGGCGCATGCGCCATGGCTTAATCAGCCGCACATACACTACCAACAGTACCCAGAACGAGACAAAGGCAATCCAGAACGGCCGCGTGCCCGGCGCTTCGTGGTAATAATCCACGCCCTCAATGTGTATGCCGGCGAAGATCAGCCCGGCCGTGGTTAACAATACATGCGTCAGACGCCAACCATAGTAGGGAATGCGTAGTGGTTTGCGCCATATCGAGGTTATGATCACAAGCGTAAAACACAAGAATGCAGCGCGCCCGGAGGTCATGTATCCCGGCGCCATGAGCGGGTTGGCGGTTCCTAGCGTCTCCGGGTAGGCCGCGCGGATTACGAGGTAGTGCGTGGACACCAGCGTAAAGGCAATAATCGCCATGGTGCGGTGAAAGTAATACAGGATATCAATGCCGAATGGTGCGGTGGCCCGCTGAAAACGCGCTGTAAGTGCGAACTGGACGCCGAGCATGGCGACAGCGGCGAAGCCGATGGCCATGGACAAATCCCACCAGAACCCGGAACCGGGCGGCCTTGGTCCGGTGAGCAGAATCGCGAGCGGCGTCAGCACCAGCACCAAATAAATCCCGATCCACAGCACGGCGGATAAAACCGAATTCATTGTTCCACTCCCGAAACTGAAATGACCCGGCTCAGAGCAGCAAAGGGTGCAATACTTGTTCTAATAACTCTTGGCCCGCTTAATTAGCCCTTTTTTCACACGTTCTGTATTCTATATGATTGAAGTGGAATATTCGGAAAAGAATTGTACCAATCGGAACGGAAGGCCAGAAAAATATGGGCAAACTAATGATCAAATCCCATGGAAACCGAGTTGGCGAAGTGACCGTGAAACTGGGCGACATGACGATCGGCCGCAGCCCGGCATGCGATATCGTGCTGAAGGACGATGTGAGCGTCAGCGGCAAACACGCCGTGATCAAGACGGTTGGCAGAAAGTCCATAATCGAAGATCTCGACAGCACGAACGGAACGTTCCTCGAGAACAAACGCATTGGGCGGCATGAGCTGCGGCACGGTGATACGATCATCATCGGCAAACACGAGCTGCGTTATCGCGATGTTGTCGAGCTGGACACGCCGACATTCGGCAATCGCCCGGTGGCCCCTGCCCCACCACTGGAATCTACGCAGGAAAAGACCAAGATCATCACGGCGTACGCGCAGTTAATCGCTCTGGAGGGTAAGGACAAAGGCAGAAGCGTGCCACTCGTGAAGGAGGAAACCGTGCTCGACAACCCCGGCAAGAGCCCGGCCCGAATATCCCGCACCCCCAACGGCTACTTGTTAAGCGCACAGGCCGGTCCCGGCGAGCCAAGGCTCAACGACAAACCTGTTCAGCCGAGCGGTCAGTTGCTCGAGAATGGCGACAT
This sequence comes from Sulfuricaulis sp., assembly GCA_036526015.1. Lineage (GTDB taxonomy): Bacteria > Pseudomonadota > Gammaproteobacteria > Acidiferrobacterales > Sulfurifustaceae > Sulfuricaulis. Next base: position 1,350 of record DATCZH010000135.1, on the reverse strand, counting down.
CATCGATGTTGCCGGGACGAGGTATCAGTTGCACCTATAATCGCGCGCCCAGTCGCGACTCGTTCGTTGAAAAAAGCAGTGTGACAACACGGTCACGCCTGGTAACGAATAATGGGCATCAAATTGGAATTACCGCTAGTTTTGGCGTGGTTACTTGCACGGACGGTGGTAATAATTGAGAGACACGGTTATTACCGCGTTGAGATTAATCGGGCCTGGCCCGTCGAAGACATGACTTGTTATTTTTCTACTTATTTTTTTCCTGCCTTGCTGGCTTGAGCCGCCTGGCGGAAGCGATCGATCCCGCCCCGGTGCTCTTGATACTCAACTCTCCCCGCCACAATCTCTTTATCGTAGGCGGACAAGAAGGCCTTGTAGGCTCGGGCGGCACTGTCTTTATTCTTGTTACGCTCGGCGATTTGATGCTCCAGCATGAAAGCTAACAGATGGTTGGGGACGGTTTCGCGTATTTTATCGATTTGCACACGGGCGCTTTTGGTGTCATCCGCCGTCAGATGAATTAACGCCACATGATAGCGGGCGTCGTAGTCCAATGTTCCCAAATTGTCATAGGCCTGAAGGGCCATCGGCGCAAACCGCAACGCCTCCACGGTATCCCCATTCTCGCTGGCGGTCATGACCCGGTTGAACAGCTGATCCGCCGCCTCCCGTGATGTCATTTTGGAAAGGTCGACGGGCTGGCCGGGGGCGGGAACCGTAGAAGTCATGGGCAGTGAAAACGACGCAGGTGCTGCCGCACCATCACCCCGATCAAACAACGACACCAACGCAACGACCAGGGCGATCGACGCGAGACCGATGGCGGCCCACGGCGCGATCATTTGTGCGTTCCATTGTTTGGAGCCCTCTTGGCCTGTGAGGGAAGCCCCGCAGTAACTACAGAATTTGCCCGCAGCGGAATTGCCACAGTTGGGACATTGGACGGACTTGGCATTCATATGCACACCTTATCACGGGACGATGAAAAGTGGCGAGACGCACTCGGGTAGCTAGTTACTTGGGCTTTTTTCCAGCGGGTGGTACCAGAGGTTAGCGTCGCGGTGTCCCATGGAATACGCGTATCCTGCGTACGTCGGTGGGATAACCGTGCCAATAGTCGCTCGATTCCCGCCGTTCATTCCAGCCAGATTAATCACCCGATCAGTGGGTCGTTGTCTTTATTTCGCCCGCCTCCGCTTGTCAGTCTGACTTCCACATATATCTAACAAAAATAGAAGTCCCCCGAATGTTCTCTATGGTTACGCCCTAGGTGAGGGTGCGATTGACGAGGACCGGCTGCTAACACAGTCGAGTTCCAGGGAAGTCACAAATTATGACGCTGCAGGCCTC